>NZ_JBSGBN010000003.1:0-71049 GCF_053601275.1 Streptomyces sp. NPDC004752
CGGTAATTGTTTCCAACCATTAACCGCCCACCCGCACGGGGGGCCCGTCTGCGACTGAGCAGACGGGCCGCCGTCGTTCTCGTATGCACGCGCCCGGCGCCGGGACCGGGGACGGCGCCCACCCGGCGGATCACTGGTTCTTGATCGTCCAGGGCATGACGACGCCGAACTTCCAGATGTAGACCGCGAGCAGCGCGGCCACGATCACCAGGCCGATCACCGTCAAGGCGATGTTGCGGCGGCGCACCTTGGGATCAAGCGCCCGCTGAGCCGCCTCGGTCACTTTCCGCTTCGTCCAGCGGAGCACGAGCTGGGCCCAGACGAACTCGGTCGCCCAGATCGCCATGCCGCCGAAGATCACCACCCAGCCGGGTCCGGGCAGCGGCAGCATGATGATGCCGGCGACCACGACCGCGAGGCCGACCACGAAGACGCCGACCTGCCAGCTCAGATGCAGGGCGCGGCGCGCCTTGATGAACCCCGGCGCCCGCGACCCGAGGCCCCGCTCCTGCGGAGCACCCGCCGTCTTCGACTCCGCCTCGGCCAGGCCGGAGACCATGCCGGCGTCACCGGATCCGTCACTCCCCGTATTCATACGACCAAACCCTACCCGAGTGAAACCAGTCACCGGAATGGTGGTAGCCCCCGCTCGGCTTCTCGGCCGGAAGAGGTACCTAAAGACACGCAAAACACTCAGAGGGGTTTACAACGGCACCGTAGGTGGCATGTCGATTTCGCCGACGTGCGAATCCCCGAGCGCACACTGAGCGAAAGGCCCTGGCGCTTATGAACACCACGGTCAGCTGCGAGCTGCACCTGCGCCTCGTTGTGTCGAGCGAGTCCTCCCTGCCCGTCCCCGCGGGCCTGCGGTACGACACGGCCGACCCCTACGCCGTGCACGCCACCTTCCACACCGGAGCCGAGGAGACCGTCGAGTGGGTGTTCGCCCGCGACCTCCTCGCCGAGGGCCTGCACCGGCCCACCGGCACCGGCGACGTCCGCGTCTGGCCCTCCCGCAGTCACGGCCAGGGCGTCGTGTGCATCGCCCTCAGCTCCCCGGAGGGGGAGGCACTGCTGGAGGCCCCGGCGCGGGCCCTGGAATCCTTCCTGAAGCGAACCGACGCCGCCGTGCCGCCCGGCACGGAACACCGGCACTTCGACCTGGATCAGGAGCTCTCGCACATCCTGGCGGAGAGCTAGGCCGCCCCCGAAGCAGCCCGGCGCCGTCCACTCGGGGAGACGGCTCGGGCCAAGACAACCGAATACGGCATGGCCGAAGCCGCCGCCGCGAGCCGTCGCGGGGGCGGCTTCGGCGCGCCCTGGCCCGTACGGCGGGGCCCGGGCGGCGGGAACCGTGATGCGCGGGGAGCCGTTCTTCCGGCTACCGGCCAACTACCATCGGCCAGCATCGGCGGGCACCCGCCCGGCCCTCACGCCAGGGAGCGAAACGTGCTGATCACCCACGACACCCGGTGCGCGCTCGACACCGTGGTGGATCTGGTGAACACCGTGCCGGAGGACGAGGCGGCGCGGGATGGGCTGCCGGACGTCACGACACTCAAGGATTTCGTACGAAAACACGAAATCAGCGACGTCGGGGCGCTCTCCGAGTTCGACCTGTCGGCCGTGCGCAAGGTCCGCGGCCGGTTCGCGGGGGTCTTCGCGGCCCCGGACGCCCGGGCCGCCGCCGGAATGATCAACGAGTTGGTCGCGGCGGCGGGGACGACCCCGCGGCTCACGGACCACGACGGCTATGACTGGCATGTGCACTACTTCGCGCCCGGCGCCTCCGTGGCGGACCATCTCGCCGCCGACTGCGGGATGGCATTGGCGTTCTTCGTGGTCGCCGGGGAGCAGGAGCGGCTGCGGCGCTGCGAGGCCCCCGACTGCCGGCACGCCTTCGTCGATCTGTCCCGCAATCGCTCGCGCCGCTACTGCGACAGCCGCACCTGCGGAAACCGGCTGCATGTGGCCGCGTACCGGGCCCGGCGCAAGGAGGCCACGGGCTGACCGCCCGGCCGGTTCTCCGATGCCGACGCCGCCCCGGCGGGTGGCGCCGGGACCGACGTGTACGACTCACAGCAACAGCAGATCGTGCAGCGCAGCCATGAGGATCAGACACCCGATCACCGCCAGGAAGATCATCAGCGGTGGCTGGGAAAGGGCGAAGAGGCACCCGCGCGGCTCGTCCTTCGGCGGCGCGGACTCGCTCTGTGTCGTGTCCAGCATCTCGGGGGCGATGATGGCCCAGGTGAGGCGCCGTTCGCGATCAACACGCCCGAAATATGCGGTAGTTCGTCGAATTCCGTGATGTCCGGTTCGGTTCCGCCCGGCTCATGATCACTTTCGGGCACGGTCCCGACGGACTGTGTCGGTTCGGCGCCGGTGCCGATGTCCGATGCCGCGGCTCATATGCCGTGCGCTTCTCGGCTCATATGCCGTGCTTCTTGAGGATGGCCTCGATGTCGCTGAAATCGTCCGAGGAGTCGGTGGCACGGGGCGCGGTCGCGGGCCGGGCCGCGGGGCGGGTGGCCGGACCCAGCGAGGGCGCCGAGGCGGCGGGGGCCACCGCGTCGGACCGCGATCCACGGGCGGCCTTCCGCTGCGCGCGGGTGCCGCCGCGGCGGCGTTCGACCGCGCGCGTGGTCGCGGACAGGGCCCAGGCGGCGCCCAGCACACCGAAGCCCGCCCAGGCCGTCGGACTGAACGCCGTATCGGCCAGCCAGCCGACGACACCCGTCAGCACCAGGCCTACGGGGACGAGCGAATAGGCCGCGATGCGGGCGGCAGCGAGGTAGCGCTTGCGGTAGGCGGTCACCACCGCGATCCCCAGGCCGACCGCGGACACGGCGGAACAGACGGTCTCGGCAATCATCCGGTCCTCCTGGCGGGCTCGGGTGGGCAGGTCTAAGCGCCGGTGTGCGCTTCGTCCCTTCCATCCTGCACCGTCCCCTCCCCGCGATGCCATGGCCCGGCCCGAGATCAGGGACATCTCCGGGTCGCCTCCTCCGCAGGTGCCGCTCGCGCGTACGGCGCCGATTCGGCCGGGGACGCCGCGCCTGGAAGACTGACGTCCATGAGCGACTCCTCCCCCGCGCCCAGCGACGCCGCCGTGCCCGTGCTCGACGTCTGGTGCGAACTCCAGTGCCCGGACTGCGGCACCGCCCTGGACGACATCCGTGCCCTGCGCGCCCGCTACGGCGACCGGCTGGAGCTGCGGCTGCGGCACTTCCCGCTGGACAAGCACCGGCATGCCTTCGCCGCCGCGCAGGCCGCCGAGGAGGCATTCACCCAGGGGCAGGGCTGGGCGTACGTCGAGGCGGTCCTTCGCCAGGTCGCGGAACTGGACCGCGAGGGTGAGCCGCTGCTGGTCCGAGTTGCCCGTGAACTCGGGCTGGACGCCGAGGAGTTCGACACCGCGCTGATCGACGGACGGCACATCCTCGTCGTCGACGCCGACCAGGCCGAGGGCAAGGCGATCGGGGTGACCGGCACCCCGACGTACGTCATCGGCGGCGAGCGCCTCGACGGCGGCAAGAGTCAGGAGGGCCTGCGCGAGCGGATCGAGGAGATCGCCGACCGGCTGCTGTCCGCGCGGAACTGACCCCCCTCGGCAGGGCCTCGCGCCGTGGGAGCGGAGCTGGCCACCCGTCGCCGTGCGGCCACCCGTCGCCGAGCGGGTCTTCGTGCCTCAGAGCTCCGAACAGATTGGGAGTCCGATCAGCGTGCGGCGTCTGGTGCGTGCGATCGCAAGACGCCGGAAGGTCCTCGTAGCGGAGCTACCAGGGCGTTTCGGCAACGCCGCGTGGGGGCACCTCCCGGCCGAAGGCTGGGGGAGTGCGTGCCAGGCGTCGCACGCCGTCCGCCCATTCTGTTCGGAGCTCTCAGAGCAGGTGCTTGTACAGCGAGTACTCCTCCGTCTCGTACCCCAGTGACTCGTACAGCCGCTCGGCCGGTGTGTTGCCCGCGAAGACGTTGAGGGCGAGGACGCGCTGTCCGGCGGCCATCGTCTGGGCCTCGGCCAGCAGCATCAGGGCGCGTCCGTGGCCGCGCCCGCGGTAGCGCTCGTCGGTCTCCACGTCGTAGACATACGCCCGGTCACCGGCGACCGACAGCCACAGGGTGCCGACCCTGGCGCCCTCGTGCTCCAGGACGCTGAGCAGGGTGTCCGCGGTGGCCGGGCCGTCCGGCAGGGCCTGCGCGTAGTCCCGCTCCGCCTTGGCCCGCGCCGCGTCCGCGGGCACACCGCGCTCGATCCAGCTGTGCGTGTAGTCGTCGACCGCCTTCTCGACCCAGGGTCCGAACTCGGCCTCGGTCATGGGCCTGGCGCGGCTGCCCGCGGGCAGCTCGGGCGGCACATCGCCGAGTTGCTTGCGCATCCGGCGGTTGCGCCGGACGTAGCCGAGCGCCGTGGCCAGCCGCACCGCGGGCCCGGCCGCCGCGGGCACCGTGATCTCGACGCGCTCGCAGCCCCAGCCGCGCGCGACCTCCTCGGCGGCGAGGGCGGCCACCGTGCCGCGGCCACGGCCACGGTCCGGCTCGGCGATGCCCAGCTCGGCGATCCGGGCCACGGAGGGCCCGAAGAGTTCGTGTGTGGCGAGGTGCACAGCGCCGACGGGGCGGCCGTTCACACACACCTGGAAGTGCCGGGACAGCGCCCCGTCCGCGGCATGCTGGAGCGGCCCGGTCGGCCGCAGGGTCGTGGTCATCACGGGATTTCTACCCTGCGCGGCGCCCTGCGTCAGCCCAATATGCGCCGCCGCTACGGATCGAGGTCGGCCCCGGACCGCTCGTCGAAGATCCGCATGGCCTTCGCGGTCATCTGGCCCGGCGCGCCGGGCAGGTCACGGCCGTCGACCCGGTGCACGGCCTGGACGTCACGCAGGGTGGAGGTCAGGAAGATCTCCTCGGCGCGCTCCAGCACATCCAGTGGCAGGTCCGTCTCCTTCGCGCCGGTCCACTCGGCGGTCAGCGCGCGGGTGATGCCGGGCAGGCAGCCGGAGGCCAGCGGCGGGGTGTGGAGCTCGCCGTCGAGGACGACGAAGACATTCGAGCCCGTGCCCTCGCAGAGCCGTCCGACCGTGTTCGCGAACAGCGCCTCGGAGGCGCCTTGTCGGACGGCGCGGGCGAGAGCGACGACGTTCTCCCCGTACGAGGTGGTCTTCAGGCCGGTGAGGGCGCCGCGCTCGTTGCGGGTCCAGGGGACGGTGACGACGGCGGTGGAGTCGGGGCGCCGGGTGGTCCCGCCCAGCGCGACCACCAGGGTCGGGCCCCGGTCCCCGCGGTCGGAGCCGAGCGGGCCCTCGCCACCGGTGTAGGTGATGCGCAGCCGGCCCAGCGGCACCGGGTCGGCCGCCAGGACGGCACCGCAGGCGCGGCGGACCTCGTCCAGGTCGGGTTCGGGCAGGCCGAGGCCGCGCGCGGAGCGGGTCAGTCGTTCGAGGTGCCGGGTGAGCGCGAACGGCCTGCCGTGCACCGCCTTCACCGTCTCGAAGACACCGTCGCCCACGGTCAGTCCGTGGTCCAGGGCGGAAACCCGGGCGGACTCGATGTCCCGCAGGCCACCGTCGAGCCAGATCTTCACGTCAGGATTCCTCCCCGCTCGCGTCGTAGGTCCCCGACGCTATCGCGAGCAGCCGGGACGCCTTCAGCTCGGTCTCCCGCCACTCCAGCTCCGGGTCGGAGCCCCAGGTGATGCCGGCGCCGGTGCCGAAGCGCAGCGTCGCCCCGGGCGCGCCGGACCGGTCGAGCCAGAAGGTGCGGATGCCCACGGCCAGCTCGCCGGTGCCCCGATCCGCGTCGACCCAGCCGATGCCGCCGCAGTACGGCCCCCGGAGTGCCGTCTCCAGTGCCTCGATGATCCGCAGCGCGCTCGACTTGGGCGCGCCGGTCACCGAGCCGGGCGGGAACGCGGCGGCGAGCAGCTGCGGCCAGCCGGCACCCGCGCGCAGTTCCCCGCGGACCGTGGACACCAGGTGGACGAGACCCGGGTGCTTCTCCACGGCGCACAGATCGGGCACCGTCACGCTGCCGGCGGCGCAGACGCGGCCGATGTCGTTGCGGACCAGGTCCACGATCATCACGTTCTCGGCGCGGTCCTTCTCCAGCAGGTCCGCCTCGGTGCGTCCGGTGCCCTTGATCGGGCCGGACTCGACCAGCGCTCCGTCGCGGCGCAGGAACAGCTCGGGCGAGGCGGTGGCGATCTCCACCCCGTGGCCGGGCAGCCGGATCGTTCCGGCGTACGGCGCGGGGTTGCCCCGGGCGAGCAGCGCGGTCAGGGCGTCGACGTCGGTGTCGGGGGCGACGGGCGCGGACAGTACCCGGCAGAGGTTGGCCTGGTAGACCTCGCCGGCCGCGATGTGCTCGCGGATCCGGGCCACGGCCGCCGTGTACGCGGCGTGGTCCAGGGACGACGTCCACTCCCGTGGCGCCGGTCCCCGCCACCCCCCGGGCACCGGGGCCGGTACCGGCTCCGCTCGGACGTCCGCGAAGCGGGCACAGGTCAGTCGGCCCTCGAAGTCCGCGCAGACCGCCCAGAAGCCCGTGGAGTCCAGGGCCCCGGGGTCGTCGGTGACGTCGAGTAGACCGGTGGCGACGCGGTCGCCGAAGCGGGCGAGCGGGGGCAGCTGGGGCACGCTGTCGAGTCTAGGGCGGGTGTCCCGAGGGCGACCCGGGCATGTCCCGTGGGTGTCCTGACCATGCCGTTCGGTGAGCGCAGGGCAGCACGCTGCGCAAACGCGTTTTTGTGCTGGCTCCGGAATCCGCTAGAGTTCAACACGTCGCCGGGACGCCGAGGCCGACCGAAACGACAAGCGGACGTAGCTCAGTTGGTAGAGCGCAACCTTGCCAAGGTTGAGGTCGCGAGTTCGAGCCTCGTCGTCCGCTCGAAGGAACAGGGGGTCGCCGTGATCCCCTACACTCCTGGTGGAGTGGCCGAGAGGCGAGGCAACGGCCTGCAAAGCCGTCTACACGGGTTCAAATCCCGTCTCCACCTCCAAGGACGATTAGCTCAGCGGGAGAGCGCTTCCCTGACACGGAAGAGGTCACTGGTTCAATCCCAGTATCGTCCACTGGATCCATGAGGATCCCCGCGCGATTAGCTCAGCGGGAGAGCGCTTCCCTGACACGGAAGAGGTCACTGGTTCAATCCCAGTATCGCGCACGCACGTTCCGTGACCTCCCGGTCACGTCCCGAGGACGATTAGCTCAGCGGGAGAGCGCTTCCCTGACACGGAAGAGGTCACTGGTTCAATCCCAGTATCGTCCACACGCCGAAGCCCCCGGCCGTCTCGTACGGCCGGGGGCTTCTTGGTGGGCTCAGCTGGAGAACAGCATGTGACCGAAGCTCTTGTGACCATGGTGGCCATGGCCATGGTGGCCGTAGTGTCCGTGACCGCCCTGCGGGGCGCCCCAGGCAGGAGCGGACGGGGCCGGGTACGCCTGCGGGGCGGGCGGGGGCGGCGGGGCCGGCTGGGTCCACTGGGCCTCCAGGCGGGTCAGCGACTCCAGTTCGCCGTAGTCGAGGAAGATGCCGCGGCAACCGCTGCACTGCTCGATCTGGACGCCGTTGCGGTTGTAGGTGTGCATCGGCGCATGGCACTTCGGACACTGCATGGTCGGCTCAACTCCTCGCCGTTCGGTCCTGCTTCGCGGTTCACCAGGACAGACTCCGCCCGGCCCTGGCCGGTTGCAGCCTACGTCGGGAATCCGTGCGTCAACTCCCCGGGGGTGCAGTCCATTCGGGCACAGGCGTCGACAAGGGCCACTTCCACCTCGTCCAGCGGGCGGTCCGCCGCCAGCGCCTTGGCGATCGCCAGGGCGGCGGTCTGCGCGGTGAGTGCGCGGGCCGGGACGTCCAGGGCGGGCCAGGGGTCGCCGTGAGCGGGGACGGCGGGGCCGCCGCCGGCGCGGTAGGCGGTCAGGAAGCGGGTCCATGCGTCGGGCGGGAGGAGCCCACAGGCGTACCAGGCGGCGGGGCGCGCCAGGTCCCAGGCCGGGACGCCCACGCCCAGGTCGTCCACGTCGATGAGCCGCCACGGGCCGTCCGGGGCGGGGTGCCGCACCAACTGGCCCAGGTGTATGTCGCCGTGGCACAGGGCGGCGGGGCCGGGCATGGGGGCCGCCGCGCGCGCCCAGGCGGGCAGGGCGGCCCAGGCGCGCAGGACCGGGGGTGCGGCGGGACTGCCGCCGGTGGTGAGGGCGGCACGCAGGCGGGTGATCGCACGGGCGGCCTTGACCGGACCGCGCATGGGGGGTGGCACGGGGGCCGCGCCCGGGGCCCCCGTGACGGCGCCGGTCGCTGAGGTCCGGTGCAGGCGGGCGAGGAGGGTGCCGGACGGCTCCCACGGCGCCGCGTCGGGGGTGTGCGGGTCGACCGGGGTGCCGTAGGGCCAGAACGTCGCGAGGCGGTCGCCGAGCGTGGCCGGTGGCGTGCCGAGCGGGGGCACGAAGACGTCCGGCAGGTGGGCGGCGGTGGCGAGACGGAGGTTCAGTTCGGTGCGGTCGGTGCCGGGGGCATGGGCCTTCGCGACGACGCCCGCGTGCCGTATGACGGTGGCGTCGGGGCGGTCGGCGAGAATGACGGCCGTGCCACAGACGCACGGCGCCCCGCCCTGGTGGGCTGCGCCCCTGGCCTTCGCGGCCAGCTGCGGCAGGACGGGTGTGGTCACGAAGGTTCCTTGCGGGGCCGGCGGCTGCTTCGAGGAGCCTACGCGGTCGCCCGGATCGCGGAGGCCGTACGCGTGTCGGGCCGAAGCGGCCGTACCGCGATGTCACGAAGGCCGGGATCCGTGGATCCGTGGACCGTTGATCCGTGGATCCGTGGACCGTTGATCCGTGGATCCGTTGCGGGAAGGGCTCGTCCGCGGGCCGGTCAGCGCGCCGTGGTGCCGGAGGGCGGCGGGGCTCGGTGGGTGGCGGGGTTGTACGGGCGAGGCGACGCCGGTCAGGCGAGCGGGGCGGGGCCGGTTGTGCGGGCAAAAGCAATGCCGGCGCAGCTCCCCAGCTGCGCCGGCATTTGTGCCGTCCGCCGCACCCCCGTCCCCACGGGGTTTCATGGATGGATGTCCCCGCCCGGACCGCTCTTCCGGGCCTGGGGTCGCCGCTCAGCGCCCCAGCATCACACCCACGGACGACGCCTGTGTGGCCACCGTCTCCCAGCCGTCGAAGACCACGAGGAGAAGGGCCGCCAGGGGAAGGGCCATGAGCGTCGCCACCAGGGGGTGGCGGCGGCCCTGTCGGCGGGCGCGGAACGCGGCGCGTCCCTGTGTGCGGAGCAGCGTCCGCGGTGCCGTGTGGGCCATGGTCCCTCTCCTGACCGTCTTGGTTGTCCTTGGCAGCGGCGGGCGTCTGACCTCGGGGGACGAGTGCTGCACCCGCCGCTTGACCTCAAATCTAGGTGAGCGACGCTCGCAGGACGTCATGCCGTCGTATCGATTCACGGGCCTACGGGAGGATGAGCCATCACCAGTTGCGTACTCCCCTGGGTGGAGACAGAGTCCTAGGTCTCGGGGTCTTCCCGGAGGGGGCACCCAAAGTGGTCGTGTCTCTCCGATTTGTTCTCGTGGTCGGCGCGCGGCACCGGCTGCTCGACCAGGGCGGGGGCTCGGTTCGCCGGGAAACGGGCGGTGCGTACGACCGTGCCGCTTCGGGTGACTTCGCTCACTTCCACCGCCTCCCAGCGCACCGCGGTCTCCACCCGGCGGCCCGCCCCGCTCGCCACCACCTCGTAGGTCCGCGTCGTGTCCGCGTCGTCCACGACCGTCTCCACGCGGTCACCCTGCACCGGTCCAATCCCCCTTCTGTGAAGGTCGGTTGGAGCCACCGGCCGGTCAAGGGCCGTGCTCTCGCACGATCCCTGACCGCCCTTCAAGTCTCCCGCCCGGCACCGACATTCCTTGGGGCCGAGAGGGCGCGGCCTCTGCGCGCGGGCGGCCGGGGAAACGTAAGCTGTGCCCCGTCACACGGACCGGGCAGCGGGGATGAACATGGCGATGATGCGCCTCAGGCGCGAGGACCCGCGCGTCGTCGGCTCGTTCAGGCTTCACAGACGGCTCGGCGCGGGCGGCATGGGCGTCGTCTACCTCGGTTCCGACAAGAAGGGGCAACGGGTCGCGCTCAAGGTGATCCGGCCGGATCTCGCGGAGGACCAGGAGTTCCGGTCGCGGTTCGCTCGCGAGGTCTCCGCGGCGCGGCGGATCCGGGGCGGCTGCACGGCGCGGCTCGTCGCGGCGGATCTGGACGCCGACCGGCCGTGGTTCGCCACCCAGTACGTGCCGGGCCCCTCGCTGCACGACAAGGTCGCCGAGGAGGGGCCGCTCTGGGCCGCCGAGGCGGCGGCCGTCGGGGCGGCCCTGTCCGAGGGCCTGGTCGCCGTGCACGAGGCCGGCGTGGTGCACCGGGACCTGAAGCCGTCCAACATCCTGCTGTCCCCGAAGGGTCCGCGGATCATCGACTTCGGCATCGCCTGGGCGACCGGCGCCTCCACGCTCACACACGTCGGCACGGCAGTGGGCTCCCCCGGTTTCCTCGCGCCCGAGCAGGTGCGCGGGGCGGCCGTCACGCCGGCCACGGACGTGTTCTCGCTGGGGGCCACGCTGGCGTACGCGTCGACCGGTGACTCGCCGTTCGGGCACGGCAGTTCGGAAGTGATGCTGTACCGCGTGGTGCACGAGCAGCCGCAGCTGCACGGTGTACCGGACGCGCTCGCCCCGCTCGTGCGGGCCTGCCTGGCGAAGGACCCCGAGGAGCGGCCGAGCACGCTCCAACTGTCGTTGC
This sequence comes from Streptomyces sp. NPDC004752, assembly GCF_053601275.1. Taxonomy (NCBI): domain Bacteria; kingdom Bacillati; phylum Actinomycetota; class Actinomycetes; order Kitasatosporales; family Streptomycetaceae; genus Streptomyces; species Streptomyces sp. NPDC004752. The sequence goes on from NZ_JBSGBN010000003.1 coordinate 10,777, forward strand.
GACTCAAGGAGATCGCGGCCCGCGAGGCGAAGGGCCTGACCGACGTTCGGCCGCCCTCGCCGCGCACCGCCGAGGTGGACCGGCCGACCGGGCGGCTCACCGAGAGCTATCCGGAGCCGCAGCGAACCCAGCGCCGTCCGCATCCCTCGCAGGGCGGTACCTCTCTCCCGCGCGGCGGGGCTCCCGCACAGGGCAGTACCCCGCCTCCGCGTGGCGGGGCTCCCGCGCGGGGCGGCATTCCGTCGCGCGGGGGCGCCGTGCGGCCGCGCGGTGCGCGGCCGACTCCGGCGTCGCGCGGCACGACCCGGTCCGGCAGCGGGAGCAGGCCCGCGCCGCGTAGTGGTGCGGGACGGCCCGGGCCGCGCCCCACGGGCACCGGCAGGCGGCCCGCCAATCCGCGGCTGCTGCGGCAACGGCTGTTCGTGTTCGTCGTGGTGACCCTGCTGGTCGCGCTCGGCATCGCGCTGGCCCAGGGCTGTCAGGGGCCCGCGCGCGGCCTGGGCGGCGGTGGGAGCGTGGTCGGCGCGAAAGAGCGACCGGTGCCACCGGGCGTCGGGGACGGGAGCGCCCCGGTCCCGGCACCCGGACACCGTGGCCCGGTAGTGTTCTAGGCCCTGTTGTCCCACTCGCGTCGTTCGCCCGCGGGGCGAGCCACCTGCGGCATCGTCGGGGTCCCCCCGGTCGAGCGGAGCCGAGCACCTCGGGGGAACGTGCTCTCGGCTTGCCGGGCGCGACTCTCGTACGGGAGCTGGGTGGGTCTGTGTCCGGTGCGGCGAGTGGGGCTCCCCCGGCGCGAGAGCTTGGGGGAGCGTGCACGGCGTCGCGGGCTGGGACGCCTCCGGGCTGAGGCTGGGGGGCGCGCTCCTGGCCGGAGGCTGGGGGCGGGAGTTCGGGGAGCGGGGCTAGCCGCGGGGGCGGCCGGTGGCGACGGCGTAGAAGGCGACCGCTGCCGCCGCGCCGACGTTGAGGGAGTCGACGCCATGGGACATGGGGATGCGGACCCATGCGTCGGCGGCGACCAGGGCCTGGGTGGACAGTCCGTCGCCCTCGGCGCCGAGCATCAGGGCCACCCGCTCCATCCGGTGCGGGGCGGCCTCGTCGAGGGACTCGGCCTTCTCGTCGGGGGTCAGCGCCAGCAGCGTGAAGCCCGCCTCGCGGACCGACTCCAGACCCTTGGGCCAGGTGTCCAGGCGGGCATAGGGCACGGAGAACACCGCGCCCATGGAGACCTTGACGCTGCGGCGGTAGAGCGGGTCGGCGCAGTCCGGGGAGAGCAGGACCGCGTCCATGCCGAGTGCGGCGGCCGAACGGAAGATCGCGCCGATGTTGGTGTGGTCGTTGACGGACTCCATGACCACCACCCGGCGGGCGGAGCGCAGCAGTTCGGCCGCCCTGGGCAGGGGCCTCCGCTGCATGGAGGCGAGGGCGCCGCGGTGCACGTGATAGCCGGTGACCTGTTCGGCGAGTTCCGGGCTGACCACGTACACGGGGGCGGGGAGTTCGTCGATCACGTCGCGCATGACGTCGATCCACTTGGCCGAGAGCAGCATCGAGCGCATCGCATAGCCCGCTTCCCTGGCCCGTCTGATGACCTTCTCGCCCTCGGCGATGAACAGTCCCTCGGCCGGTTCGCGCTTGCGGCGCAGTTCGACGTCGGTCAGGCCCGTGTAGTCGCTCAGACGGGGGTCGTCGGGGTCCTCGACGGTGATGCGATCGGCCACGGAGTGATACTGCCTTGTCCTGGGTGCGGTGCCAACGGCTCGGGAAGGGTTCTCTTACCCACGGTTACTCTGGAGTGCCCACGGTACTCGGGAGGTGTGTTCGCCCGCTCCGGGCTCACCCGGCAGAGCGCGGGCCGACGGCGACGACCTCGCCGATGACGATGACCGCGGGCGGCTTCACGTCCTCGGCGCGGACGGTCTCGGCGACGGTGGCGAGGGTCGCGTCGACCCGGCGCTGGGCCGCCGTCGTGCCCTCCTGGACCAGGGCGAGGGGGGTGTCCGGGGACCGCCCGTGGGCGACGAGCGTCTCGGCGATCTTCCCGATTTTGTCGACGCCCATGAGGACCACGAGCGTGCCGGTGAGTCTCGCCAGCGCCGGCCAGTCGACCAGGGAGCGTTCGTCGTCCGGGGCGACATGGCCGCTGACCACGGTGAACTCATGGGCGACGCCCCGGTGGGTGACCGGGATGCCGGCCGCGCCGGGCACCGAGATCGAGCTGGAGACGCCCGGGACGACCGTGCAGGGGATGCCGGCCTCGGCGAGCGCCTGCGCCTCCTCCATGCCGCGGCCGAAGACGAACGGGTCGCCGCCCTTGAGGCGGACCACCGACTTGCCCTGCCGGGCGTGCCGGACGAGGGCTTCGTTGATCGCCTCCTGGGCCATGGCGCGGCCGTAGGGGATCTTGGCCGCGTCGATCACCTCGACGTGCGGCGGGAGTTCGGCGAGCAGGTCGCGCGGGCCGAGGCGGTCGGCGATGACCACGTCCGCCTCGGCGAGCAGCCGGCGCCCGCGCACGGTGATCAGGTCGGGGTCGCCGGGTCCGCCGCCGACCAGGGCGACGCCCGGGGTGCGGGTGCGGTGGTGCGGGGCGACCAGCGTGCCGTCGCGCAGGCCCTCGACCACCGCGTCACGGATGGCGGCGGTGTGCCGGGGGTCGCGCCCGCGGGCGTCGGTGGTGAGGACGGCGACCGTGACGCCCGCGCTGTGGCCGGTGGCCGGGGTCCAGGCGGTGGCGGCGTCCGCGTCGTCGGAGCGGACGCACCAGACACGGTGCCGCTCCGCCTCGGCGGAGGCGACGGCGTTGGCCACCGGGTCGCTGGTGGCGATCAGGGCGTACCAGGCGTCCGCGAGGTCGCCGTCCTCGTACGGGCGCCGCACCCAGGTGATCTCCCCGGCGTCCGCCATGGCCTCGACCGAGGGGGTCGCCTCGGGGGACACGAGGAGGACGTCCGCGCCCGCCGCGACGAGCGCCGGCAGACGGCGCTGGGCGACCTGGCCGCCGCCGAGGACGACCACGCGACGGCCAAAGAGGCGGAGACCTACGGGATAGGCGGGGTGTTCGGCCATGAGGGACGCTCCTCGTGCGGGCGGTGCGATGGGCGCGCTACGGCTCCGGAGCGACCCTGACGTGCGGATTTTAAGACGCGGACGGGGCGGCCCGCGCGGGTGGTCCGGCAGCTGAACGCCGGACCACCCCGGTCGCGGGCGCCGGACCACTGCGGTCGCAGGCGCCGGACCGCTGCGGTCCCGAACTGCGGACCACCAAGGTCGCGAGCATCGGACCACCGCGGTCGGCGGTGCCCGCTTTACGGGTGCTCCCGCGGCGCTACTTCTCGGTCACTCCCGCCGAATCGAACGTCGCCACCTCGTGCATCGCCCGTGCCGTGCTCTGCACCAGCGGCAGGGCGAGCAGCGCCCCTGTGCCCTCGCCGAGCCGCAGGTCGAGGTCGACCAGGGGGCGCAGGCCCAGCTTGTTCAGGGCGGCGACATGGCCGGGCTCGGCACTGCGGTGGCCCGCGATGCAGGCCGCCAGGACCTCGGGGGCGATGGCACGGGCCACCAGGGCTGCGGCGCCCGCGCTGACACCGTCCAGGATCACCGGCGTACGCAGCGAGGCGCCGCCGAGGAGCAGGCCGACGATGGCGGCGTGCTCCAGGCCGCCGACCGCGGCAAGCACGCCGATCGGGTCGGCCGGGTCCGGCTGGTGCAGTTCCAGGGCGCGGCGGACGACCTCGGTCTTGCGGGCCAGGGTCTCGTCGTTGATGCCTGTGCCGCGGCCGGTCACCTCGGCCGGGTCGGCGCCGGTGAAGACGGCGATCAGGGCGGCGGAGGCCGTGGTGTTGGCGATCCCCATCTCACCCGTCAGCAACGCCTTGTTGCCGGCCGCGACCAGGTCGCGGGCGGTCTCGATGCCGACCTCGATGGCCTGCTTGACCTCCTCGCGGGTCAGCGCCGGGCCGGTGGTCATGTCGGACGTGCCGGCCCGGACCTTGCGGGGCAGCAGACCGGGCGTGGCCGGGAGATCGGTGGCGACGCCCACGTCGACCACGCAGACCTCGGCGCCCACCTGGCCCGCGAACGCGTTGCAGACCGCTCCCCCGCCGAGGAAGTTGGCCACCATCTGGGCGGTGACCTCCTGCGGCCAGGGGGTGACGCCCTGGGCGTGCACACCGTGGTCACCGGCGAAGATCGCGACGGCGGCGGGCTCCGGGATCGGCGGCGGGCACTGCCGGGACAGGCCGGACAGCTGCGCCGAGATGATCTCCAGCATGCCCAGCGCGCCGGCGGGCTTGGTCATCCGCTTCTGCCGCTCCCATGCCTCGCCGAGCGCCTTGGCGTCCAACGGGCGGATGCCAGCGACGGTCTCGGCGAGCAGGTCGTGCGGGTCCTCGCCGGGCAGTGCGCGGCGGCCGTAGGTCTCCTCGTGCACGACCCAGGACAGCGGGCGACGCTTGGACCAGCCGGACCGCATCAGCTCGGGCTCGTCCGGGAACTCGTCGACGTATCCGACGCACAGGTAGGCGACGACCTCCAGGTGCTCGGGCAGGCCGAGGGCGCGGACCATCTCCCGCTCGTCGAAGAAGCTGACCCAGCCGACGCCGAGGCCCTCGGCCCGGGCGGCGAGCCACAGGTTCTCCACGGCGAGCGCGGAGGAGTACGGCGCCATCTGCGGCTGGGTGTGCCGACCGAGGGTGTGCCGGCCGCCGCGGGTCGAGTCGGCGGTGACGACGATGTTCACCGGGGTGTCGAGGATGGCCTCGATCTTCAGTTCCTTGAACTGCTTCGCCCGGCCCTTGGGCAACGACTTGGCGTAGGCGTCACGCTGACGCATGGCCAGTTCGTGCATGGTGCGGCGGGTCTCGGCGGACCGGATGACGACGAAGTCCCAGGGCTGTGAGTGGCCGACGGAGGGCGCGGTGTGGGCGGCCTCCAGGACGCGCAGCAGTACCTCGTGCGGGATGGGGTCGCCGCGGAAGCCGTTGCGGATGTCGCGGCGCTCGCGCATGACCTTGAGCACGGCCTCGCGTTCGGCGTCCTCGTAGCCGGGGGCGGCCGGGCCGACGGGCCGTCGCGTCTGCGCGGGCGTGCCGTCCTCCTGGTCGGCGGCCCTGGTCTCCAGGTCCTCCGCCTGCTGGACGAGATCGAGGGCGTCCTGCGCCGGCTCGGCCTCGCGGGGTCCGGGGACCGAGGCGACGGGCCCCTGCGGGGCCGCCGGGGCGGGCTGCGGCTTGCCCTGGTCCTGCGCGGGCAGGACCAGGGGCCGTGGTGGGGTGGGGGCGAGGTGCGGGGTGGTCGGCACCGTGCCGTCGACCGGTACGAACCGGCCCAGGGTCTGTTCCGCGTCCGAGGCGCCCGCGACGGTGCCGGGGAGGGGCGTCTGCTCGCCGGGAGCGTCGGCGGCGGGAACGACGGTTTCGGGCGTGACGGTTTCGGGCGTGTCGACGGCGGGAGCGCCGTTGGCGGACGCGTCGATGCCGGGAGCATCCACGGCGGGAGCGCGGTTGGCGGGAGCGTCGTTGGCGGACGCCCCGTTGGCAGAAGCGTCGATGCCGGGTGCGCCTGCTGCGGGAGCGGCGGCGCCGGAAGCGTCCACGGGGGGAGCGCCGTTGGCGGACGCGTCGAGTCCGGGAGCGCCTGCTGCGGGAGCGGCGTTGCCTGAAGCCTGCACGGCGGGAGCGGCGTTGGCGGTCGCTTCGGTCACGGGCTCGTTCGGCGCCTCCGCCAGGATCTCCTCGGGCCGGACGGCCTCGGCGGGCACGGCCGCCGGTTCGCCGCCGGGTACGGCCTGGGGGTCGGGTACGGCCTGGGCGCCGGGCATGGTCTGGGGGTCGGGTACGGCCTGCGGCGGCTCGGCGGTCTCGTGAGGGTGCGGACCGGCCTGCGGCCCGCCCGCCTCGTGCGCCGGAGTGGCGGGCGCGGGCCCGCCGTCCGCCGCCGGGTCCTCCGGTGCGAGGGGTGCCGGGCCGACGGGGGCAGCGCCGGACTGGTCGGTCTCGGCGGCCGGTTGAGTCGGTGGCTGCGGCTGGGCCTGCTGCTGTGGGCCCTGCCCGGCGTGCGGCTGAGACCCGTCGGTCACGTGGTCCGCGACGAGCCCGGCGGCCGGCGTCCGCTCGGCTGCCTGCCCGGGGTGTGCCCCCTCGGCCGGTACGGCGGGATCCGCCTCCGCGTACTGCGAGGCGGCGGGCGCCGCACTGCTCACTGCGGGCGCCGGGGTCCCAGCCGCAGGCGTCGGGGTACCAACTACGGGCGCCGGAGTACCAGTCACGGGCGTCGAGGTGCCAGCCGCAGGCGCCGAGGTACCAGTCGCGGGCGTCGGCGTACCGTCGCCGATGCGCGCCGGGGTACCGGCCGCGGGCGTCGTGCTACCACCAACAGGCACCGGAGCACCAGCCACCGGCACCGGCGTGCCGTCGCCGGTGGGCGCCGTGGGAACCGCACCGGCCACGGGCGGAACGGGCGGCACAGGAACCGCGCCTTGGGGCCCGGCGGCCGGAGCCTCCTGGACGTGCGGGGCGGCGAGAACCGTCGGCTGGAGCCTGTCGGCCTCGGGGAGTTGCGCGACCGGCTGCGCCGGATCGACGGGCGGGGCGCCCTCGGGCGCGAACAGGGCCTGCGGGATGTTCGGGGCCTGCGGGATGGGCGGTGCCTCGGCGGACGGGGCCTGGACACCGTCCTCGGGCCCGGCCTGCACGCCCTGGGCGGCGTCCGGATCTTCTTGGGGCACGGCGGCTTGGGCGGGCTCCGGGGCCGTCGCCCCCTCGGGAAGCGGCGCGTCCGGTGCCGCGAGGACGGCCTGCGCACCGAGCGTCCCGTCCGGCCCGGGGGCGGCCGTCGAGGTCGGCGCCGGGTCTGGCACGGGGCTGCCCTCCGGGCCGTATCCGTTCTCCGGGCCGTATCCGTTCTCCGGACCGTGGCCGCCTTCCGGACCGCCCGGCGCCAGCGGTCCGTTGGCGGCCTCGACGGCCGGTCCTTCGGCGCTGTACGCCCCGTCGGGCCCCTGCCCGACCTGCGCGTCCGCCGGTCCGTGCGGCTCCTGCCCGGTTGCCTGCCCCACCGCCGACGGGGCCGGGGCCTGCGCCGGGGCGGGGCCCGCCGCCTGGACCCTGTGGTCCGCCGTGCCGGTGCCGCCCGCCACGACCGCGCCCGGGGCGAGCCGGGGCACGACGGTCGCGGGCCGCCCGCCCGCCTGGGCCGGCGGCGCCTGCGGCGCGCCCCACGGCACCGCGCTCTGCGGGGCCAGGTCGCGCAGCGGCTGGACGTCGAGGTACTCGGGGCCGGTCGTCGGCGGCCCCGGATGCCGCACCGGGGCGCCCGCAGGACCGCGGTCGGCGAGGGAGCGGACCGGGCTGGCGGAGGCGTCGGGGATCGGCGGGCCGAGGTGCAGCGGCCGGGGCGGGGTCGCGGGCGCGGCCTGGTCGTGCGCGGCCGAGGGGACGGCGGGGGCCGAGAGGAGGGGGGACGCCGCGGCGGGCACGGGGGCGGGGTCGGGCAGCCGGACGCCACCGAGGTCGACGGACCCGCTGTCCCGGCCGGCCAACTCGTGCGGGCCCGGCTCGTGGACGGCCTCGAAGACGGGCTCCGGGGCGGGCGGGGGCACTTCGTTGCCCCAGGCGCCCTGGGCGCCCGGCAGCAGGAGGTCCTCGTCCTCGGCGGGAGCGTCGGAGACATGGGCGGGAGCATCGGAGAGGTAGTGGTACGCGCCGTGCGCGGGAACGCCCGGCTGCTCCACCATGGCTGCGCTCTCCGGCAGTCCCTCGCTCGGGACCTGGCCGGTGTCCGTCATGCGTACCCCTCGCCCATCGGTTAGTGCTCCTACGACCAGCTCACCCGGAACGGCGCACCGACCGCCCGCAGTGAAGAACGAGCGTGCGTGCCCAGCGGCACGAACGACCGCCCGGAAAAGGCGACAAAGCCATTCGGTGGCATTGTCCCGGCCGTTCCACCGTCGCGACAGCGTGATCCGCGACAGCCCGCTGTGGACTGCGCCACGTTGCGCGTCCCCCGGCTGTGCCGTACCACACCCGCCCCAAAACGGGCGTGTTTTCCGGACATTGACGAACGAACCCCCGGGCCGCCTGGCGTGGTACAACGATCGGCCAGCCTACCGCGCGCAGTACGACAACAGGATCACAGGGCGCGATCCGTCAGGGGGCGCACGCGCCGGTCAACGAGGCATTTCGCGCGCCGGAAGCTCCCCGGTGAGCAGGAACGCGACGCTCCGCTCCGTCTCCGTCCAGGCCCTGGTGTCGAGTTCGACGGACTGCGTGAGGGCGCACTCGACCCGGTATCCGTGTTCGGTCAGGTCGCGGCCGACGAGTTCGGCGGTGTCCCGGGTCGCGGCGTGTGTGACGATGCGCTGCGGGCGGCGGTCGGCGACCGCCGAGACCACGGCCGCTCCGCCGCCGCCGACCCGGACGACGTCCGGTTCGGGGAGGTTCTCCAGAATGTGCGGGGCGGTGCCGTGCACGATCTGGAGCTGGACCCCGAAGGCGCGGGCGGCGTTCTCGGTGCGGGCGCACGCCCCGGGGTCCCGGTCGACGGCGATGACGGCGGCACCGGCGCGCGCGGCCTCGGTGGCGAACGCGCCGCTGCCGCAGCCGATGTCCCACACCAGGTCGCCGACGCGCGGTCCCAGCCGGGCCAGTTGGGCGGCCCGGAGCAGATCCCTCTCGCCTTCGCCGAGTCCGCCGCCGTACGCCTCGTCGGGCTGGACCCAGCCGCGCGGGCCCTGGCCCGGGTCACGGCCGGCGATCCATCCGCCGCTCTCCGCCGCGCCGGCCGGACCACCGATGACGATCACGAGGTTGGGGTCGCGCCAGGCGTGGTCGGCGGCCTTGTCGGAGGTGACGACGGTGACCCGCTCGCGTTCGGTGCCCAGCTCCTCGCAGATGACGAAGGTGCGGTGCACTCCGTCCAAGAGCAGGCCGAGTTCGGCGGGTCCGGCGCCGGGTGAGGTGAGCACGGCGACCTTGGTGTGGGCGCGGCAAACATTCACCGCGCGTCGCAGGGTACGCCTGTGTGCGACGACCACCTGGGCGTCGTCCCAGGGCATGCCGGCGCGAGCGAAGGCCGCGGCCACGGCGGAGACGGCGGGGACGACCTCCACCTCAAGGCCGAACTCGGGTGCGCGCAGGGTCCGTACGACCCCGAAGAAGCCGGGGTCGCCGTCGGCGAGCACGACCGCGCTGCCGCGGTGGGCGGCGATGCGCCGGGCGGCCAGGGCGACGCTGCCGAGGCGGATGCGTTCGGCGGTGGGCGGCACCTCGGGCAGGGCCAGGTGGTGGGCCGCTCCCGCGACGAGGGTGGCGGCGCCCAGTGCGGAGCGCGCCGCCACGGTCAGTGGCGAGCCGTCCCAGCCGATCACCGTGACCCGGTCGGCCATCGTCGTCAGTCTCCAGTGTTGTTCGCGGATCGTCAGGGAGCGGGGCCCGCACACGGGCTCCGTGAGCGTACCCGGTGGCGCCCTCGGGCGCGCGTGGCGGGGCGGAGGCCGTGGGCCCCGTGCGGGTCAGTTCCAGTCGGAGAACGAGGTGAAACCGCCGGTGTCGGCGAGCTGCTCGCCCGCGCCCTCCAGGTCCTCCGGGAGCAGGCTCCACACGATGAAGTCGGTGCGCAGGTCGGTCCAGGTGCCGTCCTCGGTGCGGACCCGGGCTATGCAGGCGTTGCGCAACACGCCCTCGCTGATGCAGCCGATCTTCTGGGCGACCTGCTGGGAGGCGGTGTTGCCGGCGGCGGTGCGCAGTTCGACGCGCTCGAACTGCTGGTCGCGGAAGAGCCATTGGGCGGTGGCCAGCGCGGCCTCGGCGGCGTAGCCCTCGCCGCGCGCCCAGGGGGCGATGACGTACGACAGTTCGGTGGCGCGGATGCGCCAGTTGGTCTTGGTCAGCTGGACGAGGCCGACCAGGCGCTGGGTGAGGAACTCGGTGACGGCGAGGCCGAGGCCGCGACCGGCGGCGCGCTCGGCCGGCGCGTACCCGGTGACCCAGGTGCGGGCGCGGGCCTCGGTGAACGGCTGAGGCACGTCGGTCCAGGCCACGACCTGCTCGTCGTTCATCATCTCGGCCAGGGCGGGCACATCGTCCTCGTCGAGGGGCCGCAGCACCAACCGCTCCGTGCTGATGGAGATGTTGGGGAAGGTGCTAGTCATGCGCCGCTCCGTAACCTTCGGACGAGCCCACTGGGCCTGCTGAACTGCCCAGCATGCAGCATGGGAGCAGCGCACCGCACCACGGGGTCCGCACCGGGCCCCGGTGCTGCTCCTCGATGCCTTTCCTCACGTCGCGGTGGACGACATCCCCGGTGGGGCCGCGGCCCGGGTCCTGGGCGTGTGGTTGTCGGCGACGACGGCCGCGGCCATGTCGTCGAGCGTGCGCGAGGGGGCAGGCATGCCCGCACGACCGGTACCGGGTCGGTGTCCCCGGGCGGGACCGAGGGCCGCGGCGGTGGCCGCCGCGGCGACGGTGGACGTGCGCGTCGGCTCGCTGTGCCGTCCGGGCTCGGCAGGACGGTCAGAAGGACGGGATGACGGAGCCCTGGTACTTGTCCTCGATGAACTTCTTGACCTCGGGCGAGGTGAGCAGCTTGGCGAGCTTCTCCACCCGCGGGTCCTTCTCGTTGCCCTTCTTGACGGCGAGGAAGTTGCCGTACGGGTTGTCCTTCGCGGACTCCAGGACCAGGGCGTCCTTGGCGGGCTTGAGGCCGGCGGAGATGGCGTAGTTGCCGTTGACGACCGCGGCGTCCACGTCGTCCAGGGAGCGCGGGGTCTGGGCCGCCTCGACCTCCTTGAACTTGAGGTTCTTGGGGTTGTCGGTGATGTCCTGCGGGGTCGCCTCGCTGCCGACGCCGTCCTTGAGGGTGATGAGGCCCTTGGTGGCGAGCAGTTTGAGGGCGCGGGCCTCGTTGACGGCGTCGTTCGGGACGGCGACGGTCGCACCGCTCTTCAGGGCGTCGGCGCTCTTCACCTTGTGGGAGTAGAGGCCGAGCGGCTCCAGGTGCACCGTGACGACGGGCACGATGTGGGTGCCGCGCTTCTTGTTGAAGTCGTCGAGGTACGGCTGGTTCTGGAAGTAGTTGGCGTCCACCGAGCCGTCCTCGGTCGCGGTGTTCGGGACGATGTAGTCCTGGAACTCCTTGACCTCCAGGTCGAGTCCGGCCTTCTTCGCCAGGTTGTCCTTGACGAAGTTGAGGATCTCGGCGTGCGGGGTCGGGCTCGCGGCGACGATCAGCGGTTTGCTGGTGTCGGCGGAGGACGAGGAGTCGTCATTGCCCGAGCCGCAGGCGGTGAGCCCGAGAGTGAGGGCTCCGGCGGCGAGGACGGCGGCGGTGATCTTGGCGGTGTTACGCACGAAAAGTGCCTTTCCTTAAGGATGGAGCGGCCCCGCGGTCGGTGGTGCGGGAGTTCTGGTGGTGTGGTGCGGCAGTTCGGGTGATGTGATGCGGCAGTTCGGGTGGTGTGGTGCGCGGTCAGCCGGTCTTTCCGGTGGGCGTGGACGCCTTGAGCAGCCGCAGCCGGGGCGCGGGCCCGGATCGGCCGCCGCGGCGGTGCAGCGCGCGGGCCGCGTAGTCGCCGGCGAACTGGATGACCGAGATGACGACGGCGAGGATGCCGACCGTGATCCACATCAGTTGGGTCTCGAAGCGCTGGTAGCCGTAGCGGATGGCGATGTCGCCGAGGCCGCCGGCGCCGACCGTGCCGGCCATGGCGGAGTAGCCGATGAGGGCGACGATCGTGGTGGTGGTGCTGGAGATCAGCGAGGGCAGGGACTCGGGCACGAGGACCTTGCGCACGACGGTCCAGGTGTTGCCGCCCATCGACTGCACGGCCTCGACCAGTCCGCCGTCCACTTCGCGGACGGCCGTCTCGACGAGCCGGGCGAAGAAGGGGATCGCGCCGATGGCGAGCGGCACGATGGCCGCCTCGCGGCCGATGGTCGTGCCGGTGATCCAGCGGGTGAAGCTCATCAGCGCGACCATCAGGATGATGAACGGCATCGAACGCGCGATGTTCACGATCTGCCCGATCACCTTGTTGGCGACGACGTTCTGCAGCAGTCCGCCGCGGTCGGTGAGGACCAGCAGGACGCCGAGCGGGAGCCCGCCGACGACGGCGATGAGCGTGGACCAGCCGACCATGTAGAGCGTGTCCCAACACGCCTGGGAGAGCAGCGGCTGTATCTCGGACCAATCGGACCCGGTCACTTGGCACCGTCCTTCACGAGCGCGGTCCCCTCGGCGGGACCGGCGGGCCCGCCTACGACGTCGATCTGCAGGCCCTGTTCGCGCAGGAAGCCGATCGGCACGACGTTGTCCTCGTAGCGGCCGGGCAGTTCGATGCGCATGCGGCCGATCTGGAGGCCGCCGACGGTGTCGATGGCGGCGCCGAGGATCGATATGTCGATGTTGTAGGTGCGCGACAGCTGGGAGACGACGGGCTGGGTGGCGGTCTCGCCGTGGAAGGTGACGTCGAGCACGGTGCGGTCGCTGCCGGATGCCTCGCCGCCCACGGGGAAGAGCGCGGCGGCCAGTTCGGATCCCGGGGTGGCGAGGATCTCGCTGACCGTGCCGGACTCGACGATGCGGCCCCGGTCCATGAGGGCGGCCGAGTCGCAGATCGACTTGACGACGTCCATCTCGTGGGTGATGAGCAGCACCGTGAGGCCGAGCTGCCGGTTCAGGTCCCGCAGCAGGTGCAGGATCGAGCGCGTGGTCTCCGGGTCGAGGGCGCTGGTGGCCTCGTCGGAGAGCAGCACCTTCGGGTCGCCGGCCAGCGCGCGGGCGATGCCGACGCGCTGCTTCTGGCCGCCGGAGAGCTGGGCGGGGTAGGCCCCTGCCTTGTCGGCGAGGCCGACCAGGTCGAGAAGTCCGAGCGCCTTGCGGGTACGTTCTTTCCCGGATGTGCCGAGGATCTCCAGCGGCAGCTCGACATTGTCCCTGACCGTCCGTGAGGACAGCAGGTTGAAGTGCTGGAAGACCATGCCGATCCGGCTGCGCGCCCGGCGCAGCTCCTTGCCGGCCCGGGGGCCACGCCCGACCAGGGCGGTGAGGTCCTGTCCGGCGACGGTGACCGTCCCGGACGTCGGACGCTCCAGCAGGTTGACGCAGCGGATGAGCGAGGACTTGCCGGCGCCGGACTGGCCGATGACGCCGTACACCTCGCCCTCGCGGACATGGAGATCGACGCCGTCGAGGGCGGTGATCTCGCGGCCGCGGGTGCGGTAGACCTTGGTCAGGCCCGTTGTGGTGATCACGTGGGTTTCCGTCACTGTCGGGGGCGGGCGCGGGTGTGCCCAAAGGGTGCGTTCGTGCGGGGGCCCGGCACGGTTGTCACGGTGGTGCGGTGACCGGGAGGATCGGGGCGAGGGTCGGTCGCGTGCGTCGCGCGGCGGCGCACGGACAGGCCGCGATGTCTCGCTTCGGGGCGCAGGACTCGGGCGGTGTGGGACTCAGACGGTGCGGGGGCCCTCTAGCAGGCGCACATTCGACACATACAACGAGCACCGGGCGTCATGGTCGCCTCGGTCGCAAGGGCATGGCTGCTCGTCGTGGTCATGCGATCAGTAAACCAGACGTACGGTGCTGACAGTCCGCCGCCGTCCGCATGCCGGACCGTGGTGGACAGGGTTCAGCAGCGGACGGAGATCTCCACTTCCCCGTCGGTGACCTGCGCGGACAGGACCGAGAGGTCCTTCACCACTAGGTCGGCGACCAGCTCGGACGCGGGGTGGGTTGTGGCCAACGCCACGGTGGCCATGCCGGCGGCGCGGCCCGCCCGCAGCCCTGCCGGGGCGTCCTCGAAGACGACGCAGCGGGCCGGGTCGACGCCCAGGCGCCGGGCGGCGAGCAGATAGGGCTCGGGGTCGGGCTTGCCGCGCGTGACGTCGTCGGCGGCGATGAGCGCCTTGGGCCGGATGCCGACGGCGTCGAGCCGGGCCTCGGCGAGCCGCCGGGTGGCGGAGGTCACCACGGCCCACCGGTCCGCCGGCAGCGAGTCGAGGAACTCGCGGGTCCCGGGCAGCAGTCGCACACCTCCCTGGGCCACGTCCTCCACCTCCAACTGGTCGATGCGGGCTACGGCCCCGGGCACCGCGTCGGCGGGCAGCAGGTCGGCGACGATCTCCGCGTTGGGCCGCCCATGCAGTTCCACCCGCCCGAAGTCGGCCGCCGTCAGCCCGTACTCCCCCGCCCACCGCGTCCAGCAGCGCCGGACGGAGACGAGCGAGGACACAAGGGTGCCGTCGTTGTCGAACAGGAGGGCTTGTGCCGGGATCGTCATGGCCTCGACCCTACGGTGCCGGGCCCGGACGCGGCCGGGCGCCCGGAGCGTAATAGGGTCGCCGCATGCTCAATCCCCTGACGCTGGTGACCGGGGTCGCCGCGCTGCTGCTCGCCGCCTGGTGCGGCTGGGCGGCCCATCGTGATCAGCCCACCAAGGACTGGCACTTCATCGGGATGGCCGTGGTGTCGCTGCTGGCCGTCGTGCAGTTGGCGGTCGGGATCGTGCAGTTGGCCCGGGGCGAGGACCCGGAACAGGGGAAGACGATCTTCGTGGCCTATCTGCTGGGCGCGTTCGCGTGCGTCCCGGCGGCGGGCTTCATGTCGCTGGCCGAGCGCACCCGGTGGGGCTCGGTGACGGTCGCCGCGGGCGGCGTCGTCCTGGCCGTCCTGGAGGTGCGGCTCTATGACATCTGGGGAGGCTGAGGTGACCACCACCACGCAGGAGACCCGGGCACGGCTGGTCGGCGGGCCCGGGATGCTGCTCGTCTGGTTCTACGGCGTGATGGTCGTCGGGGCCGTCTCGCGGTCCGTCTACCAGATCGCGACCGAGTTCGACCGGGCGCCGCTCGCCTACGCGTTGTCGGCGGTGGCGGGCGTCGTCTACGGGTTCATCACATACTCGCTGGTGCGCGGCGGCGAGCGGGCCCGCAGGGCGGCGCTGGTGTGCTGCGCCGCCGAACTCGCGGGTGTCCTGGTCGTCGGGACCTGGACGCTGGTCGAACCGTCGGCCTTCCCGGACGCGACGGTCTGGTCCGACTACGGCATGGGGTACGTCTTCATCCCCGTGCTGCTGCCCCTGACGGCGCTGTACTGGCTGCGCCGGGCCCGGACCGGCGTCACGCCGTAGCCGCGTACGTCCCGGCCGGCTTCTCCAGGACGATCATCGGGACGCCGTCCTCGCCCTTGGAGGTGCCCACCGCCTGGTAGCCGACTCGCCGGTACAGCCGCAGGTTGCCCTCGCTGCGGTGGCCGGTGTGCAGCCGGAACGTGGTGGCACCGCGCTCCTCGGCGAGCGCGGCCTCGGCGGCGCGCAGCAGCCGGGCACCGATGCCGTGGCCCTGCAGCCGTGGATGGACGCAGAGTTTGCCGATGGAGGCCGCGCCGTCCCCGGTGACCGTGCCGCGGACCGAGCCGACCACCTCGTCGCCGAGCCGGGCGACGAACACGCAGTCGGCCGCGACCTCCTGGCGGACCGAGTCGAGGCTCTGGACGAGCGGATCGATGCGGTAGTTGCCGTACAGCGCCGCCTCGCTCTGGAAGCACAGGTACTGAAGCCTGAAGATCTGCTCCGTATCCCGCTCGGTCGCCGCCGAGATGGTCACGCTCATGCCCATGTGCGCATGCCTCCCGCTCACCTGATCGCCTGTGGTTCCTCACTCCTATCCCCGCGCTCAGCGGGCCGCAACCTCCGTCGTCAGCAATCGCCGCAGACATCCCAGACATTTGGAACGTTCCGGCCCGAGACTGCCCTGTGAGATACCCAACTCCGCCGCGATTTCCCGGTAGGTGAGGTCCTTCGGAGACAGCAACGCCTCCAGCAGCCGCGGGCAGCGGCCGGGCAGTCTGCGCACCGCGTCGCGCAGCGCCCGGTGCCGCGCCGCGGTGAGCGCGGTCTGTTCGGGCCCGCGGCCCCCGTCGTCGGCGGGCTCGGACTCGTACGGCCGCTCGGCGCGGGCCCGGCGCCGGCTGCGCCGTGCCTCGGCGCGGACCGCCCGGCGCAGCCAGCCCTGCGGGTCGGCCGGCGGGCCGACGGCGGCCAGGCGTTCCAGGAGGCGCAGCCAGACCGCCTGTTCCAGATCGGCGGGTTCGGTTCCCGCGGCATGTGCCTCGGCGCCCGCCTCGGCGGTGAGCAGCGGGCGCAGGGCGGCAACAAGGTCGTGCGTCATATGCGCAACGACGTGGCCGCCCCGGCGCGGGTTGCCGGGGCGGCCACAGGTCTACCCGAACGGGCGTCAGGTGCTCAGCTGTTGACGTAGTCCTCGCGGGCGAGCAGACCGGTGTCCGCGTTGTCGGTGAACACACCGTCGATGCCGGTCGCGAAGTACGCCTGGAACGCGCCGAAGGCGTCGCCGTAGGCGTCCGCGTCGGTGCCCTTGCGGAACTCCTTCGGCAGGAAGGGGTTCTCGTTGCGCATGGTGTAGGGGTGCAGGATCAGACCCACCTTGTGCGCGTCGGCGACGAGCGTGGTCGGCGCGTCCAGGCTGCCGTCGGCCTTCCTCGGGATGACGAGGTCGAGGGTCGGGCCGATGCCCTGCGCGTAACCGGCGATCTCCCGCAGGCCCTTGGGCGTGATGAGGTCGGCGACGGTGCGCGCATCGCCCGCCTCGACGAAGTCCCAGGGACGGGAGTTCGCCGAGGAGAGCAGGACGACCAGCGGGTTGTCCACCAGCTTGTTCAGCCGCTGGATGCTGCCCGGCTCGAAGGACTGCAGGATGACCGGCGAGTTCCGCTTGTCCTTGCCGTACTTGCGCAGCAGCTTGGCGACCCGCTCCTCCAGGCCCAGGCCCAGCTTGCGGAAGTACGTGGGGTGCTTGGTCTCCGGGTAGATCCAGACCTGCTTGCCGCGCTTGCGGGTCTGCTCGTCCTGCCACTTCAGGACCTCTTCGAACGTGGGGATCTCCCAGCGCCCGTTGTAGAGGTTGTTGTGCGGGCGGTTGGCCGGGATGCGCTCGACGGCGCGCAGGGTCTTCAGCTCGGCGAGCGTGAAGTCCTCGGTGAACCAGCCGGTGGTGGAGACGCCGTCGAGGACCTTGGTGGTCTTGCGGGACGCGAACTCGGGGTGGTCGGCGACGTCGGTGGTGCCGCCGATCTCCGGCTCGTGCCGGCACACCAGGTGACCGTCCTTGGTCGGCACCAGGTCACCGGCCTCGACGATGTCGGCGCCCAGGTCGAGAGCCAGCTGGTAGGAACCGAAGGTGTGCTCGGGGCGGTAGCCGCTGGCACCCCGGTGGCCGACGATCGTCGGCACCGGCAGGCTCTTCAGGCCTCCGCGCCCGTGTCCGGCCGACCGGGACTCCGCGGCCAGCGCGGCGCCCGGCAGTCCGAGGACCGCTCCGCCGGCGCCCAGCACCGCGGCGCCCAGGAGCGCCCGCCGTCCGGTTCCCTGCGTCTGCTCGTTCGACTCATGCCTGTCCATGAGGCCCTTCCTGCCGTGCGGCCGCTGTTTCCGACGCCCCCCCTTTGGGACGCCCCGGCCGGTGTCTCCGTCGATGCGGGCCGATCGTAGGGGCGTGTACATGACGGACGGGAGACTCCGGACCCAACACACGGGTGAAGTCAGATGTCGCGCGGGAAGCACGAGGTGACGGTGCGTCCGGGACGACGCGCGCGACACGGGCGGGCGTCCGGCGGGTGGCCGGGCGATGTCCGTCACACCGTCACGCCCGTGTTACACGGCGGCCCCGGCGCGTCACCACAGGTAAACCCGCGTCAATAGTGAGTAAGACATCGGTGAACCGGACGCACCCGGTGTGCGCTGCCCCCCGAGCCACGAGTATCGTCCTCACCTGCACAGACTCATACCATCCCTCGACATCGGAGGACCCGTTGTCCCGCTTCGCGCTCATCAAGGCAGTGCTCGGACCGATCATGCGCCTGATGTTCCGCCCCCAGGTGGAGGGCGCCGAGCACATCCCGGCCGACGGTCCGGTCATCATGGCGGGCAACCACCTCACGTTCATCGACTCGGTCGTGCTGCCGCTGGTGTGCAAGCGGCAGGTGTTCTTCATCGGCAAGGACGAGTACGTCACCGGCAAGGGGTTCAAGGGCCGCCTGATGGCCTGGTTCTTCACCGGCGTCGGCATGATCCCGGTGGACCGGGACGGGGCGAACGGGGGCGTGGCCGCGCTGATGACCGGGCGGCGGATCCTGGAGGAGGGGAAGGTCTTCGGCATCTACCCCGAGGGCACGCGGTCGCCCGACGGGCGGCTCTACCGCGGCCGTACCGGCATCGCCCGCCTCACGCTGATGACGGGCGCGCCGGTGGTGCCGTTCGCGGTGATCGGCACGGACAAGCTGCAGCCGGGTGGGACGGGTATTCCGCGTCCGGGCCGGGTGACCGTGCGCTTCGGTGAGGCGATGGAGTTCTCCCGGTACGAGGGGATGGACCGGGATCGCTATGTGCTGCGGGCGGTGACCGATTCCGTGATGGCGGAGGTCATGCGGTTGTCGGGGCAGGAGTATGTGGATATGTACGCGACCAAGGCGAAAGCCGCCTGACGCCTCCGGCGGTTTGGCCGTTGTTCGGGTGCGGGTGAGTTGGGGGTTGGGGGTCGGGGTGGGGGGTTGCGGTCGTTTTCGGGTGCGGGTGCATCGTGGTTGAGCGCGCAGTTCCCCGCGCCCCTGGGGGGTTGCCCTGCCGGGGTTTCTTCGGTTCTGCTTTCTGAGTCAGCGCCGCCTCTCCGTCGTCGTTCGGGTGCGGGTGCATCGTGGTTGAGCGCGCAGTTCCCCGCGCCCCTGGGGGGTTGTCGGCGGGCATGCCTTGATGGGTGCGGGTGCGTTGGGGCTTGGCGCGCAGTTCGCCGCGCCCCTGGGGGTGTCTCAGGGGGTGTCTTCCAGGGATTGGTGTTTGAGGAGGAACCACGCTGCCGCTGCTGCGGTCAGGAGGACTGCTGCTCCTACGCCGAAGGCCAGGTGGAGGCCGTGGACGAAGGCGTCGCGGGCCGCGGTCAGCAGGGCCTGCGCGGTGGGGGCCGGCAGGGTCGACGCCGACTCCACCGCGCCGCCCAGTGACTCATGGGCCACGGTCGGCGTGCCCGCCGGGCCCGCGAAGCCCCGGTAGACGCCCGTCACGATCGAGCCCAGCAGGGCGATGCCCAGGGCGGCGCCGAGTTCGTACGCCGTCTCGGAGACCGCGGAGGCGGCGCCCGCCTGCTCCTTGGGCACGCTGGAGAGAAGCACGTCGGCGGTCACTGTGAAGGAGAAGCCCGCGCCCACGCCGACGACCAGCAGCGCGGCGCCGAGCAGCGGATACCCCGTCGTATGGCCCAGCGTCGTCAGCGCGGCCAGCGCCAGGCCCACCGCGGCGAGGCCGCCGGAGACCACGACCCGCACCGAGAAACGGCGCGCCGCGCGGCCCGCGACCAGACCGGCCGCCACCGCGCCGAGCGCGGCGGGCACTTCGGCCAGCCCCGCCTGGAACGGACGCATGCCCTGGACGAGTTGCAGGTACTGGGAGAGGAAGAAGACCAGCCCGGACATGCCCAGCACGGTCAACAGGTCGGCGAGGACCGCGCCGCTGAACCCGCGCCGCCCGAACAGCCGCATGTCCAGCAGTGGGATCGGCAGCGTGAACTGGCGGCGCACGAAGCCGTACAGCGCGACCGCACCCAGCAAGCCCACGCCGAGGGTGGCCGGGGCGAAGCCGTGCGAGGCGGCCTCCTTGATCGCGTAGACGACACCGATCATGCCGACCAACGACAGGACCACGCTGGCCAGGTCCCACGGGCCGGGGTTCGGATTGCGGGACTCGGGCAGCGTCCGAGCGCCGACGAGCACGAGCACCGCCATCACCGGCAGGTTGATGAGGAAGACCGAACCCCACCAGAAGTGCTCCAGCAGGAAACCGCCCGCGATCGGACCGACGGCCGTACCGGCGGAGGCCGCGGCACCCCAGATGCCGACCGCGAGGCTCCGCTCGCGCGGGTCGTGGAAGAGGTTGCGGATCAGGGCGAGCGTGGCGGGCATCAGGGTGGCGCCCGCGACACCGAGCAGCGCCCGCGCCAGGATCAACAGTTCGGGGGTGGTGGCGTAGGCGTTGAGCACGGAGATCGCGCCGAACGCAGTGGCCCCGCCGAGCAGGATCCGCTTGCGGCCGATGCGGTCGCCGAGGCTGCCCATGGAGACGAGCAGACCGGCGATGACGAACGAGTACACGTCGCCGATCCACAGCAGTTGGTTGCCGGAGGGCCTGAGATCCTCGCTGATGAAGGGGGTCGCGAGGCCGAGGACGGTCGCGTCGACGGCCACCAGCAGCACGGCCAGCACGAGGACGGCGAGCGCGAGCCAGCGGCCCGGCCGCTTCTCCGCCTCCGTCACCGAGACCGACCGCAGGGTGCTGCTCATGATTCCTCTCTTCGTACTGCGCCGCCGAGCAGCAGCTCGACGATCATGTGGGTGAAGTCCTTGCGGGCGACGCGGCCTTCCGAGACCGCCCAGGCGGCGGAGGCCAGCAGGCCGTACAGCGCCTCGGTGAGCCAGGCGGGGGTCAGGTCGATGCGGAACACGCCCTCGGCCTGGCCTCTGCGGAACAGGGTCGCGACGCGCTCGTCGATCCGGGCCCAGCCCTCGTTCTGCTCCTCGCCCTCGAACAGCTGGTTCTCGGTGTAGAGGAAGGCCAGCAGGCCCGCGACGGGTTCGCACGCGCGCACCAGCCGCCGTACCGCCTCGCTCGCCGGGCCCTCGTCCAGGCGGGCCGCGTCCAGCGCGGCCACGCACTCCGCGATGCCGAGCGACTCCAGCGCCCGCACCAGCGCGTCGCGACCGGCGAAGTGGCGGTGCAGGGTGGCCCGGCTGATCCCGGCGGCCTTGGCGACCTCGTCCATGGTCGCGGTGGCTTTACGGGTCAGCAGGGCGGCTGCGCAGCGCAGCACGTGGTCACGGTCCAGAGCCATGAGACAACCATAGGCCATTTGAGACAAGGATGTCTCAGAGCGGGCGTGGGGGTATCAGCCGCCCCGGTCGGCGGGTGGCTCGGCTCAGTGCCAGGGGAGCTGCCCGCGCCGCGCCCAGTAGGCGGCCGGTTCCTCGGCGAGCGTCGAGAGCCGGGCCAGCTGCTCCTCGTCCAGGTCGACGGCCGCGGCGTGCAGATTGGATGCGAGCTGGCCGGTGGTCGCGGCGCCGGACAGGACGACGCCCGCCCACGGCCGGTGCAGGATCACCGCGAGGGCGACCGCGTCGCACCCCAGGGACGTCTCCTCGGCCACGCTCCGCAGCGTCTGCGGGGCCTGCGGGGCGGCCAGCCGCCCGTTGGCCATGCCCTCCTTCACGATCACGGTGAGCCCCGCGTCGTGCGCCTCGGTGAGGGCCGGCCCGGCGGAGGTCTCCAGGACGTTGTACGTCGACTGGACGGTACGGAAGAGCGGCTCGCCCGCGACGGTGACGGCGAGGGCGGCGCGGATCGCCTCGGCCTGGGCCGGGCCGCTGGTGGAGAAGCCGATGGTCAGGCCCCCGGCGGCGGCCTCGGCGAGTTGCGCGTGCAGCTCCTTGTCGGTGAGGGCCGGGCTGTCCGGGGTCACCGAGTGGATCTGGTAGAGGTCGAGCCGGTCACCGAGCAGCCCGTCCGTCTCGGCGCGCTGGCGCTCGTACGTCCGCAGGCTGTGGTCCTTGGTCTCGTGCTGCTCCGCGTCGGTGGACCAGTCGGCGGTGTAGGTGTAGCCCCACTTGCTGCCGACCACCACATCGGCGGCGGCCGGGCGGGTACGCAGCCAGTCGGCGAGGAACTCCTCGGCGCGGCCGTAGGAACGGGCCACGTCGACATAGCGCACGCCCTGGGCGTAGGCGGCGTCGAGGAGTTCGTGGCTGCGTTCGCGCAGCGCGTCGACGGTGCGGCCGGCCGGGAGGTCGCGCTCCCGGCCGAGGTTGATGTACCCGGGGCGTCCGACGGCGGCGAGGCCCAGACCGATGTGGCAGGTGGCCGTCGTCGCCGAGGCCAGTCGGGCGAAGGGCATCACGGGCTCCGTTCGGTCGGCTCCGGTACACGTTCATGACCAACGTAACCGCGAGGACCGGCCTTCACGCGCGCGGCGGCGGGCCGCGGTCGGGGCGGTCGGCCGCCCCGGGCGTCACCTTCCGTTCTTGGCGGTGGCCCACGTGTGCTGGGCCGCCACGTCCGCCTTCACCTCGGCCAGCTGGACGGCGACCGCGTCGGGTGCCGTGCCGCCGCGGCCACTGCGGGAGGCGAGGGCGCCGGGGACGTCAAGGACCGAGCGGACCTCGGGGGTGAGGCGGGCGGAGATCTTCGCGAACTGCTCGTCCGTCAGCTCGTCCAGCTCCTTGCCCTCGGCCTCGGCGGTCTTCACGCACTCGCCGGCCACCTCGTGCGCGACCCGGAAGGGCACGCCCTGCTTCACCAGCCACTCGGCGATGTCCGTGGCGAGCGAGAAACCGGCCGGGGCCAGCTCGGCCATGCGCTCGCGGTGGACCGTGAGGGTGGCCATCATCCCGGTGAAGGCAGGCAGGAGGACTTCGAGTTGGTCGCAGGAGTCGAAGACCGGCTCCTTGTCCTCCTGGAGGTCGCGGTTGTACGCCAGCGGGAGCGCCTTGAGGGTGGCGAGGAGACCGGTCAGGTTGCCGATCAGCCGGCCGGACTTGCCGCGGGCCAGCTCGGCGATGTCCGGGTTCTTCTTCTGCGGCATGATCGACGAGCCGGTGGAGAAGGCGTCGTGCAGCGTCACGAAGGAGAACTCCTTCGTGTTCCAGATGATGACCTCCTCCGCGATCCGGGAGAGGTCGACCCCGATCATCGCGGTGATGAAGGCGAACTCGGCCGCGAAGTCGCGGGATGCCGTGCCGTCGATGGAGTTGCCGACGCTGCCGTGCTCGAAACCCAGGTCCTTCGCCACCGCCTCCGGGTCCAGGCCGAGCGAGGAGCCCGCCAGGGCCCCCGAGCCGTACGGCGACACGGCCGTCCGCTCGTCCCACTGGCGCAGCCGCTCGGCGTCCCGGGAAAGCGCCTGGACGTGCGCGAGGACATGGTGGGCGAAGAGCACCGGCTGGGCGTGCTGGAGGTGGGTGCGGCCGGGCATCGCCACGTCCGGGTGGGCCTCGGCGAGGCCGATCAGCGCGTCCTGGAGGTCGGCGATCAGTCCGCCGATGATCCGGGCGTGGTCGCGCAGGTACATCCGGAACAGCGTGGCGACCTGGTCGTTGCGCGAGCGGCCCGCGCGGAGCTTGCCGCCGAGGTCCGGGCCGAGCCGCTCCAGCAGACCACGCTCCAGGGCGGTGTGGACGTCCTCGTCGGCGACGGTGCCGACGAAGGAGCCGTCCGCCACGTCCGCCTCCAGCCGGTCGAGACCGGTGATCATCCGGGTCAGTTCGTCGTCGGTGAGGAGCCCCGCCTGGCGCAGCACGCGCGCGTGGGCGCGCGAACCGGCGATGTCGTAGGGGGCGAGCCGCCAGTCGAAGTGGACGGACGCGGACAGCTTCGCCAGGGCCTCGGCGGGACCGTCCGCGAACCGGCCGCCCCAGAGCCGTACGTCACCGCTGTTGCTGCTCACTTGCGTTGCTCCTAGGAAAAGTTACGGATGTGCCGCCGCCTCCCCGCTCGGGTCCGAGCGGGGAGGCGGTTGTCAGGCCGGTGCGGGTGGCTGCGGCCGGCCGGTCACGCCAGGTCGCGCTTGGCGGCGATCTTCGAGGACAGGCTGTAGATGTCGATGAACCCCTTGGCGGCGGACTGGTCGAACGTGTCGCCCGTGTCGTAGGTGGCGAGGTTGAAGTCGTACAGCGACTGGTCGGAGCGTCGGCCGGTGACCACCGCGCGGCCGCCGTGCAGGGTCAGCCGGACGTCGCCGGAGACGCTCTGGTTGGCCTCGTTGACAAAGCCGTCCAGGGCGCGCTTGAGCGGGGAGAACCACTGGCCGTCGTAGACCAGTTCGCCCCAGCGCTGCTCGACCTGCCGCTTGTAGCGGGCCAGTTCGCGCTCGACGGTGACGTTCTCCAGCTCCTGGTGGGCGGTGATCAGGGCGATCGCGCCCGGAGCCTCGTACACCTCGCGGGACTTGATGCCCACGAGCCGGTCCTCGACCATGTCGATCCGGCCGATGCCCTGGGCGCCGGCGCGCTCGTTGAGCTGCTGGATGGCCTGGAGGACGGTGACGGGCCTGCCGTCGATGGCGACCGGGACGCCCTCCTTGAAGGTGATGATCACCTCGTCGGCCTCGCGGGGCTCGGCCGGGTTGGACGTGTACTCGTAGATGTCCTCGATCGGGGCGTTCCAGATGTCCTCCAGGAAGCCCGTCTCGACGGCGCGCCCGAAGACGTTCTGGTCGATGGAGTACGGGGACTTCTTGGTGGTGGCGATCGGGAGCTGCTTCTGCTCGCAGAAGGCGATCGCCTTGTCGCGGGTCATCGCGTAGTCGCGGACCGGGGCGATGCACTTGAGGTCGGGGGCAAGGGCGACGATGCCGGCCTCGAAGCGGACCTGGTCGTTGCCCTTGCCGGTGCAGCCGTGGGCGACGGTGGTGGCGCCGTGCTTCTGGGCCGCGGCGACCAGGTGCTTGACGATCGTCGGGCGGGAGAGGGCGGAGACCAGCGGGTAGCGGTCCATGTACAGGGCGTTGGCCTTGATCGCCGGGAGGCAGTACTCGTCGGCGAACTCGTCCTTGGCGTCCGCGACCTCGGCCTCGACGGCGCCGCACGCGAGGGCGCGCTTGCGGATGACGTCCAGGTCCTCGCCACCCTGGCCGACGTCGACCGCAACGGCGATGACCTCGGCGCCCGTCTCCTCGGCGATCCAGCCGATGGCGACGGAGGTGTCCAGACCGCCTGAGTAGGCGAGTACGACGCGCTCGGTCACGGGTTTCTCCTCACAGTGCACTGGCTTACGTGCATGAGTATGCAGCACTCTGCATGATTCGTCAATCTACGAGGAGAACGAGGAAAACGGCGGCGCCTTGAACATCCGAAATCGCTTTCCCGTACTTCCCACCGACGCAGGCGCCGCGTCCGTGAACCCACCCCTGACCCAAGTGAGGCATCCCCATGTCCAGGGCTCTTCCGAAGTACAACAGGCGTCGCGTGGCGTTGATCGGCGGCGCCGCCGCCGTGGTGCTGTCCGGCGCGGTGATCGCCGGCTCCGCGCTCGCCGGGGAGACCTCCAAGACCTCGAAGGACGGCGGCACCGACGCCCGTACCCTCGCGGCCGCGGGAACCATCAGCTGCCCCGACGTCGCCTCGCAGCTGCCCGCGATCCCCGCCTCCGCACAGGCCGAGGTCGACCGCAACCTCACCCTCCTCCAGACCCAGATCCAAGAAGCGAACAAACGCCTCAACGACACCGTCGGACAAGGCGGACCCAACTTCGTCAACAACGCCATCCTCGGACCCCTCAAGGACAAGCGGGTCTCGACCATCGACCGCATCGCCATCTCCATCGGCCGCACGGCGGAAAAGCCCACCGGGCTCGACGCGCTCGCGCCGTGCACGCTCGGCGCGGACGGCGCTGACGCGGGAGCCGGGGACGCGGGAGCCGGGGACGCGGGAGCCGGGGACGCGGGAGCGGCCGGTTCGGGCGACACCGGCGCTGGTGACACCGGTGCGGACGGTGCCGGGGCCTCGCAGCAGCCGGCCGACGGCACCGGCGCCGCCGCGGGAACCATCAGCTGCCCCGACGTCGCCTCACAGCTGCCCGCGATCCCCGCCTCCGCACAGGCCGAGGTCGACCGCAACCTCACCCTCCTCCAGACCCAGATCCAAGAAGCGAACAAACGCCTCAACGACACCGTCGGACAAGGCGGACCCAACTTCGTCAACAACGCCATCCTCGGACCCCTCAAGGACAAGCGGGTCTCGACCATCGACCGCATCGCCATCTCCATCGGCCGCACGGCGGAAAAGCCCACCGGGCTCGACTCCCTGGCCGCCTGCACGCTCAATCAGTGAGGTGACAGGCAGCCGTGACCGCCCCGTTTCAGCGCCGGCCGGGGCGGCCACGGCGGAAGCCGGGTCCGTCCCCACCGGATCCGGCTTCTCCCTCGGCGGACGAGTTCCTCTTCGACGGACGACTGCCCATGCTCGACCGGACGACTGCCCATGCGACGGACGAATTCCCCTTCGACGGTCGAAGGGATTGCGGCGATACTCGGCAGACATGGGAAAGACCTATGAGCGCATAGACGGCAGGCTCCGCACGTTCATCGAGGAACAGCCCCTCTTCTTCACCGCCACCGCCCCCCTCTCCGGCGACGGCACCGTCAATCTCTCCCCCAAGGGGCTCAAGGGCTCCTTCGCGGTGCTCGACGAACACACCGTCGCCTACCTCGACTTCGCCGGCTCCAACGCCGAGACGATCGCCCATCTGCGGGAGAACGGCCGCATCACGCTGATGTGGTGCGCCTTCCAGGGCTCGCCGAACATCGTCCGGGTGCACGGGCGGGGCGAGCCGGTCTTCCGCGACGACCCGCGCTTTCGCGAACTGCTCGCGCGCTTCCCCGGCATCGACCCGGCTCCGCACGGCCTGCGCGCGATCATCGTCGTCCGCGCCGAACTGGTCCGGGACACCTGCGGATACGCGGTTCCCTTCCTGGCGTACGAGGCGGACCGGGACCTGCACGAGCGGCGCTTCGCGCGCGAGGACGACGCCTCGCTGAGCGACTACTTCACCAAGAAGGACCATGTGGCGACGAGCCTGGACGGCCTACCCGGGCTGCCGTTGCCGCTGCCCCCGTCTACCGTCTGAGCCATGCGCCCAGGTGTCGTCGTCACCCTCGTGTCCGCGTCCCTTCTCGTACTCGGTACGGCGCCCGCCACCGCCGGCCAGCCCCCGCTGCCGACGCGGCTGGCCGACACCGGGGGCGGCGGCCAGCTGATCACCGCCGAGGCACCGCGGGCCGACGCGACATCGGGCACCGTCACCTGGTGGGACCGGCGGGGCGGGCGATGGGTGTGGGCCGGTTCGGCGCCGGCCCGGTTCGGCGCGCGGGGACTCGTCGAGGGCACCGTGCGCGAGCAGGGCATGAACACGACCCCGACCGGGCTGTACGACCTGCCGTTCGCGTTCGGCGTGCGGCCGGCCCCGCGGGGCACGGCGGTCCGGTACCGGCCGGTGCACGAGGACTCCTGGTGGTGCCAGGACACCGCGTCCCGGTCCTACAACCGCTGGACCGAGCCCCGTCCGGCCGACTGCCGCGCCGCCGAGTCGGAGCACCTGATCGCGTACCGCACCCAGTACGCGCACGCGCTCGTCATCGGCTTCAACTACCGGCGCCCCGTGCAAGACCGCGGCGCGGGGATCTTCCTGCACGTCAACGGGCCCGGCGCCACGGCCGGTTGTGTGTCGGTGCCGGCCGACGCCATGCGCCGGATCCTGCGCTGGGCGAACCCCGCGGCGCGGCCGCACATCGCGATCGGGACGACGGGCGGGGCCACGGCGATCACCCGTTACTGACGTCGGCCGACCGGACCATGGGCCGGTCGCGCACCGGCGTGCTCCGGACGCGCACCGGCAGGCTCCGAGCGCGCAGGAGCGGGTTCCGGTGCCGTCGCACGGTCCGGGCCGACCGCGGGCAGCCGCACCGTGAACGTCGTGCTGCCCGGACGGCTGTCCAGGCCCACGCTCCCCCCGTGCGCCTCCGTCACCGCCGCCACGATCGAGAGCCCCAGCCCGGCCCCGCCGCCCGCGGCCTCCGTGCGGCGGCGGTGCTCGGCGCGGGTGAAGCGTTCGAAGACGCCGGGCCGGACCTCCTCGGGAACGCCCGGCCCGGTGTCGTGGACGTCCAGCCGGACGGTGTCACCGTCGGTCTCCAGGGACACCGTCACCTTCGTGCCGGGGGGCGTGTGCGACCGCGCGTTGCCCAGCAGGTTGGCCAGCACCTGTTGCAGCCGGTGGGCGTCGCCGGTCACCGTCACCGGCTCCTCGGGCAGTTCCAGCGCCCAGCGGTGGTCGGGGCCCGCGGCCCGGGCATCCGTGACGGCGTCCAGGACGAGGCGGGTCAGATCGACGGGGCGGCGCTCCAGGGGGCGTCCGGCATCCAGCCGGGCGAGCAGCAGCATCTCGTCGACCATCTCGCCCATACGGGCGGACTCGGCGGCGATCCGCTCCAGGGCCCGTGTCACCTCCGGGGGCACCGGTCCGGGATGCAGCAGGGCGAGTTCGGCGTGGCCGCGCACCGAGGCGACCGGGGTGCGCAGCTCGTGGCTGGCGTCGGCGGCGAAGCGGCGCAGCCGTTCCTCGCTCGCCTGTCGCTTGGTCAGCGCGTTCTCGACGTGCCCGAGCATCCGGTTGAACGCGGTGGCCACCTGCCCCACCTCGCCGCGCGGGTCGGTCTGCGGGGCCCGCGCCGGCAGGACGACTTCCCCGCTGGCCAGCGGCAGCTCACTGACCCGGGTGGCGGTCGCGGCGACCCGGTTCAGCGGGCGCAGCGACCAGCGCACCCACAGGGCGCCGGCGACACCGGCGATCACCAGGGCGGCGCCGAAGACGCTTGCGGCGACCAGTTCGAGCCGGCGCACGGCGGCCGCCACCGGTTCCAGCGGCAGCCCGGTGATCAGCACGTCGCCGTCCCGGCCCCGGTAGGCGGCGGCCCGGTAGGAGGCGTGCAGCGACTCCAGGGCGACGGTGCGGGCCCGGCCGTCGGCCGGCAGGGCGCCGAGCCGCGCCTGGTCCTCGGCGGACAGGGTGACATCGCGCAGATTGGCGGCGGCGCTGCCGGACGGCACGACGGCCGCGTTGGTGACCCGTTCGGCGACCAGCCGGGCGCCGAACGTGCCGGTCACCTGGCGCCGGGTGTCGCCGTGCTCGTCGCCGTCGTGGTCGCTCGGTGCCGGACCCCCGTGCTCCAGGCTGGCCGGCAGTCGGCTCCCGACGTCGGTCAGCTGCTGGTCGAGACGGCGGGTGAGAAAGCCGTCCAGCTCGACTACGGCGGCCACCCCGACGGCGGCGCAGCTGACGGCGAGCAGCACGACCAGTCCGGCACTGAGCCGGGCCCGCAGCGTGCGCGGCCAGGGCAGCCGCCGCAGCCCCCGCGCCACGCGCCGCGGTACCGGCCTCAGCCGCGGTACCGGCCTCATGAGAGCGCCGGCTTGAGCAGATAGCCGGCCCCGCGCACGGTGTGGATCATGGGCGCGCGGCCCGCGTCGACCTTCTTGCGCAGGTACGAGATGTACAGCTCGACCACGTGGGCCTGGCCGCCGAAGTCGTAGGACCACACCCGGTCGAGGATCTGTGCCTTGCTGAGCACCCGGCGCGGGTTGCGCATCAGGAAGCGCAGCAGCTCGAACTCGGTCGGGGACAGCTCGATCAGTTCGCCGGACCGGGTCACCTCACGGGCCTCCTCGTCCATGACCAGGTCGCCCACCACCAGCCGCGGCCCCTCCTCCAGCTGCCGGGCCATGCCCGCGCGCCGCAGCAGTCCGCGCAGCCGGGCGACGACCTCCTCCAGGCTGAACGGCTTGGTGACGTAGTCGTCGCCGCCCGCGGTGATCCCGGCGATGCGGTCCTCCACGGCGTCCCGCGCGGTGAGGAAGAGCACACAGACGTCGGGCTTCACCTCGTGCAGCCGACGCAGCACGGCGAAGCCGTCGGTGTCCGGCAGCAGCACGTCGAGGACGACCGCGTCGGGCAGCAGCTCGCGGGCCGCCGCGAGCGCCGAGGCGCCGTCGCCGGCCGCGCGGACCTCCCAGCCCTCGTAGCGCAGGGCGCCGGTGAGCACCTCGGCGAGGTCGGGGTCGTCGTCGACGACGAGGACGCGCAGCGGCGACCCGTCGGGGCGGGTCAGTGCGGGGCGGCCGGCGCGGGTGGTGTTCATCTCGTCCTCCAGCATCACCCATCCCGTGCGACGACGGGGAGCGGGAATGCTCTGAGCTTCCTCTGAGTCCGCCGGGCGCGGACCGTGCTCAGAGGCGGCTCAGAGCTTTCGGCGGCACAGTGACGGCTCCGGTGACGGCTCCGGCGGGAGTGCACGGTGCGGACTCGCCGGGAGAAAGGACATGATCATGGCCGCGGTGCATGAGCGGCGGACGGCTCGGGCCGCTCCGCTCGCCTCCCGGCGTTCCCCGGCGCTCCCGCTGCTGACGCTGCTGTGGGCCGGTGCCGCGGCCGTGGCCGCCCTGTGGTGGACGGGCACGGGCTCGGTCATCGGCGCGGCAGGCTGGCTGACCGGGGCCGGGCGGATCGCCGGTCTGCTGTGCGGGTACGCCTGCGCGGTGCTGGTGGGCCTGATGGCGCGGGTTCCGGTGCTGGAGGTACGGATCGGCTCGGACCGGGTGGCACGCTGGCACGCGATGGCGGGCCGGTACACGGTCTGTCTGCTTCTCGCGCACATCGTGCTGATCCTGGCCGGGTACGCCGCGCAGGACCATGCCTCCCTCGTGCGCGAGACGGTCACCGTCGTCCTCGACTACCCGGAGATGCTGAAGGCGACCGCCGGCGGCGTGCTGCTGTGCGCGGTGGGCGTCGCCTCCACGCGCGCCGTGCGCCGCCGGACCAGCTACGAGTTCTGGTACTACCTCCACCTGCTGACCTATGCCGCCGTCTTCCTCGCCTTCTTCCACCAGCTGGCGCTGGGCAACGATTTCGCCGGGAAGCCCGTGGCCACCGCCGCCTGGTACGCGCTCTACCTGGGCGTCGCGGCCCTGGTCGGGTGGTACCGGATCCTCGCACCGGTGCGGCTGAACCTGCGCCACCGGCTGCGCGTGGAGTCGGTGCACCGGGAGGCGCCGGGCGTGTACTCCGTGGTCGTCCGCGGCCGGCGGCTGGCCGAACTGGGCGCGCGGCCGGGGCAGTTCCTCCGCTGGCGGTTCCTCGGGGCGGGCCTTGGCTGGACGTCGACGCCGTACTCCCTGTCGGCGCCGCCGCACGGGGACCGGCTGCGGATCACGGTCAAGGCGCTCGGCGGCCACAGCGCGGCCGTGCCGGGGCTGCAGCCGGGCACCCGGGTGTGGGCGGAGGGCCCGTACGGCTCGCTGACCGCGGACCGGCGCACCGCGCACCGGGCGCTGCTGATCGCGGGCGGTGTCGGTATCACCCCGCTGCGGGCGCTGTTCGAGACGCTGCCCGGCGATGTGACGCTGCTCTACCGGGCGCGGACGGCCGAGGACCTCGCACTGGGCGGCGAGCTGGAGGCCATCGCGCGCCGGCGCGGGGCGACGGTGCGCTACGCCCTCAACGGGGCCGACGGCGAACGGCCCGCGCTGACCGCCGGGGCGCTGCGCGCCGCTTTCCCGGGGCTCGCCGGGCACGACGTGTACCTGTGCGGTCCGCAGGGCTTCGCCGAGGACGTGTACACGCAGCTGCGGGCCGCGGGCGTGCCGGACCGCCGTATCCACCACGAGTCGTTCGAACTGTGAGAACCGGCCGAGAACCGGCCGAGAACCGGCCGAGAACCGGCCGAGAACCGGCCGAGAACCGGGACGAGAACCGGGACGAGAACCGGGACGAGGGAGGAGAGGGAGCGCCATGGACGACGCGAAGGCCCTGGGAGGCACGGAAGTGGTGGGAGGCACGGAAGTGGTGGGAGCGGTGAGGCCGTCGTGCACGCGTTGAGGAAGACCCGTCCGCTGCGCCGCGTCGTGCTGGCGAGCGCCGCGACCGTCTGCGGGACGGTCCTGCTGCTGGCCCTGAAGCCGCACGCGAACCCGGTGGCCGCCGCTGCGCCGGTGCCCACGCCGTCCGGCCGCGCGAGCGCATCGGCCACGGCTCCGGCCGGCCGCGCGAGCGCGTCGGCCACGGCTCCGGCCGCCGACGACAAGACCGTCACCGGTGACACGGTGCAGACCCGCTGGGGCCCGGTCCAGGTGCGCGTCACCGTGCGGGGCGGCCGGCTCACCGACGTCACGGCCGTCGTGTACCCGCAGGACAACCCGCGCGACCAGCAGATCAGCGCCTACGCCCTGCCCCAGCTGCGGCAGCAGGCGCTGGCCGCGCAGAGCGCGCGGATCGACACCGTGTCGGGGGCCACGTACACCAGCGACGGTTACCGGCAGTCGCTCCAGTCCGCGCTGGACTCCGCAGGTCTGTGAACACTCGGGAGCCCCGACACGTATCTGTGGGCCAAGGTCCCGTCCCGCACGGAGGAACCGTGACCACCACCCTCGCAGGCGGACGTGCCGCCCGCCGCCAGACGATGCGCCGCATCCGCCCGCGCCGCTCCCCGGCCGTCCCGCTGCTGCTCGCCGTCGCGGCGGGCGCGGCGGGCGTGCTGTGGCTGTGGTGGCACAACACCCCGTCCATCGCCGACGACACCGGCAAGATCCTCAACGCGGGCCGGATCACGGGTCTGCTCGCCGGCTACCTCATGGCGCTGGTCGTCCTGCAGATGGCCCGGGTCCCCGCGCTGGAACGGCGGGTCGGCTCGGACCGGGTGGCCCGCTGGCACGCGATGAGCGGCCGCTACACGCTCTGCCTGGTCCTCGCCCATGTCTTCCTCATCATGTGGGGCTACGCACTGCAGGCGGGCAGGTCGCTCGGCGATCTCGTCCAGCAGACCGTCGACTCCGTCAACCAGCTGCCCGACATGGGCAAGGCCGCCATCGGCACGGGCCTGTTCGTGCTCATCGGGCTGACCTCGATCGGCGCGGTCCGCCGCAGGCTGCCGTACGACACCTGGTACCACGTCCACCTGATGACGTACGCGGCGGTGTTCCTGACGTTCTGGCACCAGATCACCAGCGGCAACGACTTCGCCCTCGAACCCGCCGCGAAGACCTTCTGGTACGCGCTGTACGGCTCGGTGACCGCGTTGCTGGTCTGGTATCGGATCCTCAGCCCGATCCGGCTCAACCTGCGGCACCGGATGCGGGTCGAGGCGGTGATCGAGGAGACCCCGGGCATCGTCTCGGTGCTGATCGGCGGGCGGAAACTGCACCGGATGGGCGCGGAGGCCGGGCAGTTCTTCCGGTGGCGGTTCCTGGCGCCGGGCATGCGGTTCAGCTCGCACCCGTACTCGCTGTCGGCGGCGCCCCGGCCGGACATGCTGCGGATCACGGTGAAGGCGATCGGCGACCACAGTGCCCGGCTGCGCGAGCTGCGGCCGGGTACCCGGGTGTGGGCCGAGGGTCCGTACGGCGCGCTCACCGCGTCCCGGCGCAGCCGCGGCAAGGTGCTGCTGGTCGCGGGCGGTGTCGGCATCACGCCGATGCGGGCGCTGTTCGAGACGCTGCCCGGCGCGGCCGGCGACCTGACCCTGCTGTACCGGGCCAACAGCACGCAGGACCTGGCGCTGTGGGACGAGCTGGCGTCGATCGCCGAGGAGCGCGGCGCCCGGTTGATGTACGCGGTCAACAGCCCGGAGGGGGAACGGCCGGACATCTCCGCGGACAACCTCCGGCGGAAGATCCCGGACATCGACCGGCACGACGTCTTCATGTGCGGCCCGCCCGGGTTCGCGCAGTCGGTGTACGAGGCGCTGCGCGGCGCGGGGGTACCCGCCCGCCGCATCCATCACGAGTCGTTCGAGATGTGAGCGACGGACCCTCAGCGGAACCCCACGGGAAATCAGGAGCGCACAAGAGATGCGGAAGAGCCACCCCATACGGCGCGTCATGCTGGCCACCGCGGCCACCGTGTCCGGTGTCGTCCTGCTGCTGTCGCTGAAGCCGGCCTCGGACCCGGCCTCCGCATCGGCGGCGGGCGCGGCGCCCCAGCAGACGGCGGCGGCGCAGGAGTCGCCGCAGGGCGGAGCGCAGCCCGCCGGATCCGGCACGGTGACCGGTGACGCGGCCCGGACCCAGTACGGGGCCGTTCAGGTACGCCTGACCGTCAGCGGCGGCAGGATCACGAAGGCGGAGGCGGTGCAGGCGCCCAAGGGCGGCACCAGCGACCAGAAGACAGCACTCGCCGTACCCAAACTGAACCAGGCGGCGGTCACCGCACAGAACGCCCGCATCGACACCGTCTCCGGCGCGACCTACACCAGCAACGGCTACAAACAGTCACTCCAGTCGGCGCTCGACAAGATGAAGGCGGCCGGTTCCTCGCCCGCGGCGCCCGGCGCACCCTCCTCCGGCGCCGCGCGGGCCGGTTCCCGCACGCTGACCGGCGAGGCCGCCCAGACCCCGTACGGACCGGTCCAGGTGCGGATCACCGTCACCGACGGAAAGGTCACCGAGGCGGCGGCGGTACAGGCACCCAAGGGCGGCACCAGCGACCAGAAAACAGCACTCGCCGTACCCAAACTGAACCAGGCGGCGGTCACCGCACAGAACGCCCGCATCGACACCGTCTCCGGCGCGACCTACACCAGCAACGGCTACAAACAGTCACTCCAGTCGGCGCTCGACCAGGCCGGTGGCTGACGCGGTGGCAGAGCCGGCGAATACTCCCGCCGCGGTGCGGCACGCGGAGGAGGTCATGGGGACGGTCTTCTCCTTCGACGTCCGCGGCGGGGACCCGGGTGCCGTACGGGCGGCTCTGGACGAGGCGGTCGCCGGACTGCACCGGGTCGACGCGGTGTTCAGCACGTACCGCGAGGACAGCCAGGTCTCCCGGCTGGCCCGGGCCGAACTGACCGTGGCGGACTGCGATCCCGAAGTGGCCGAGGTGCTGCAACTGGCGGCCGAGGCGGAGCGGTTGAGCGATGGATGGTTCAGCACGACGTACCAGGGCCGGCTCGATCCGACCGGGATCGTCAAGGGCTGGGCCGTCGAGCGGGCCGCGCGGCGGATCGCCGCGGCCGGGGTGAGCGGGGTGAGCGTGAACGGCGGCGGCGATGTGCAGATGTTCGGCGCGCCCGAGCCGCAGCGGCCCTGGCGGGTCGGGGTGGCGGATCCGCTGCGGCCGGGTGGGCTGGCGGCGGTGGTGTCCGCGGCCGGGGTGGACCGGCTGGCGGTGGCGACGTCCGGGACGGCGGAACGCGGGGCGCACATCGTGGACCCGCGGACCGGGCGGACGGCGGTCACCGACCTGGTGGCGGTGACCGTGATCGCTCCCCGCCTGACCTGGGCGGACTGCTGGGCCACGGCCGCGTTCGCGATGGGCTCGCGGGCCGGCCTTGACTGGCTGGAGTCCGTCCCGGACGTGGAGGCCCTGTTGATCACGGCAGGCGACGAGGTCCGCTGCACCGAGGGCCTGGCAGCCCGCCTGGGCTGAGCCACCGGGATGCCTTGCACCGCTGATGGGCGGGCCGCACAGCCCCGACCCTCACAAGCCCCCACCACACACAACCCGCACCCAACCAACCACAGCCACCCAACATAGGGGCGCGGGGAACTGCGCGATCAGCCACACACCACCTGCACCCAACCGAACACAGCCACCCATACATAGGGGCGCGGGGAACTGCGCAAACCGCCCACACACAACCCGCACCCAACCAACCACAACCACCCACCCCAGGGGCGCGGGGAACTGCGCAACCACCACACACAACCCGCACCCAACCGAACACAGCCACCCATACATAGGGGCGCGGGGAACTGCGCAAACCGCCCACACACAACCCGCACCCCCACCCCCACCGCCAAAAAACTTCAGTGGCCGTTCTGCGCCAACCGCAGCAAGTGGGCCGCCAAAGCCTGCCCCCCACTCGGCTCCCGGCTGATCAGCAGCACCGTGTCGTCGCCCGCGATCGTCCCCAGGATGTCGTGCAGTTCGGCCTGGTCGATGGCGGACGCGAGGAACTGCGCGGCCCCGGGAGGGGTCCGCAGGACCACGAGGTTGGCCGATGCCTCCGCGGAGATCAGCAACTCCTGGGAGAGCCGCCGCATCCGCTCTTCCTTCGCCGACTCCCCGAGCGGCGCCCGGGGCGTGCGGAACCCGCCCTCGCTCGGCACCGCGTAGATCAGGTCGCCGTCGGTGTTGCGGATCTTCACCGCGTTCAACTCGTCCAGGTCCCGGGAGAGCGTCGCCTGGGTGACGCTCAGCCCGTCGTCGGACAGGAGTTTCGCCAACTGGCTCTGCGACCGCACCGGTTGCCGGTTGAGGATGTCCACGATCCGGCGGTGGCGTGCGGTCCGGGTCTGCGGCACGGCGGGCCCGGCGGCCTGGTCGTTGTCCGGCCCGAGGCCCTGCCCGTGGCCCTGCCCGTGATTCTGCTCCTGACTCATCGTCGTCTCATTCTCCGGATCGTCCGTCCCCGTTCGCTGCGTCGAGGATGCCGGGCAACGCCCGGATGAACGCCTCCGTCTCGTCGTCGCCGAGGTTCAGCGGCGGCATCAGCCGTACGACGTCGGGAGCAGGCACGTTCACCAGGAAACCGGCCTCCTGAGCCGCCTGCTGGACCTGCGACGCGAGCGGCTCGGTGAGCACGATACCGAGGAGGAGCCCGGTGCCCCGGACATGGGCGACCAGCCGATGGCCGAGCGCCTCGATCCCGTCCCGCAACCGCTCGCTCTGCCGCTTGACGTTCTCCAGCAACCCGTCGTTCGCGATGGTGTCGAGAACGGCGAGCCCCGCGGCGCAGGCCACCGGATTGCCGCCGAAGGTCGTCCCGTGCTGGCCGGGCCCGAGCAGGTCGGCGGCGCGGCCGAAGGCGACCGTGGCGCCCAGCGGCAGCCCGCCGCCGAGGCCCTTGGCGAGGGTGACGACGTCCGGCAGGACGCCCTCGTGGGCCTGGTACTCGAACCAGTTCCCGGTGCGGCCGACGCCGGTCTGCACCTCGTCCAGGACCAGCAGCGAGCCGGTGGCCGCGGTGATCGCGCGGGCCGCCTTCAGATAGCCGACGGGCGGGACCACGACGCCGTTCTCGCCCTGGATCGGCTCGATGACGACGAGGGCGGTCTCCTCGGTGACCGCGGCGGCCAGCGCCTGCGCGTCGCCGTAGGGCACATGGGTGACGTCGCCGGGCAGCGGCCGGAACGGGTCCTGCTTGCCGGGCTGGCCGGTGAGCGCGAGGGCGCCCATGGTCCGGCCGTGGAAGCCGCCCTCGGTGGCGACCATGTGGGTCCGCCCGGTGCGCCGGCCGATCTTGAAGGCGCCCTCGTTGGCCTCGGCGCCGGAGTTGCAGAAGTACACCCGGCCGTCGCGGCCGAAGAGTTGGAGGAGCCGTTCGGCGAGGGCGACGGGCGGCTCGGCGATGAACAGGTTGGAGACATGGCCGAGGGAGGCGATCTGCCGGCTCACGGCCTCGACCACGGCCGGGTGGGCGTGGCCGAGCGCGTTGACCGCGATGCCGCCGACGAAGTCGAGGTACTCCTTGCCGTCGGCGTCCCACAGCCTCGTGCCGGCGCCGCGCACCAGCGCCAGTTGGGGGGTGCCGTAGTTGTTCATGAGCGCGCCCTGCCAGCGCGCGGTGAGTTCCTGATTGTCCGTCATGAGGCGTCCCCGTCCTGCTCGTCGGGCACGACCATCGTGCCGATGCCCTCGTCGGTGAAGATCTCCAGCAGGATCGAGTGCTGGACCCGGCCGTCGATGACGCGGGCGGTGCGCACGCCGCCTCGCACGGCGTGCAGGCAGCCCTGCATCTTCGGCACCATGCCGGCGGACAACTCCGGCAGCAGTTTCTCCAGTTGGGAAGCGGTGAGGCGGCTGATCACCTCGTCGGAGTGCGGCCAGTCCTCGTAGAGGCCCTCGACGTCCGTGAGGACCATGAGCATTTCGGCGCCCAGCGCCGAGGCGAGGGCCGCGGCCGCCGTGTCCGCGTTGACGTTGTAGACGTGCCCGTCGTCCTGGCTGCGGGCGATGGAGGAGACGACCGGGATACGGCCGTCGGCGAGCAGGGTTTCGATCGCGCCCGTGTCGATCTCGGTGATCTCGCCCACCCGTCCGATGTCGACGGGTTCGCCGTCGATCTCGGGCAGATGCTTGACGGCGGTCATGGTGCGCGCGTCCTCGCCGGTCAGGCCCACGGCGAACGGCCCGTGCTGATTGAGCAGCCCCACCAGCTCGCGCTGCACCTGCCCGGCGAGCACCATGCGTACGACGTCCATGGCGTCCTCGGTGGTGACCCTCAGACCGGCCTTGAACTCGCTGACGATGCCGTGCCGGTCGAGCGCGGCGCTGATCTGCGGGCCACCGCCGTGCACCACGACCGGTTTGAGGCCGGCGTGCCGCAGGAAGACCACGTCCTGGGCGAACGCGGCCTTCAACTCCTCGTCCACCATGGCGTTCCCGCCGAACTTGATGACGACGGTCTTTCCGTGGTGCCGGGTCAGCCAGGGCAGTGCCTCGACAAGGATCCGGGCCTTGGGCAGTGCGGTGTGTTTACGGGTCGAAGACTTTCGTTCTTCTGGGTGATTGACCGTCATAGCCGACTTTCGGAAGTATCTCGAATCAGCCGCCGGGCGGGCGGTGTTGGCCTGCGGAGGCGCTGTAAGACTCGTCTCGGACTCGTCCGGGGCAAGCGGTCGCCGGTGAAACAGGAACCCCCGTCGGCGACGATGGGGATCCGCGACAACCAAGCGGGCACGTCAAGAGCTGTAGGCGCTGTTCTCGTGGACATAGTCGGCCGTCAGGTCGTTGGTCCAGATCGTGGCGGTCTCGGTTCCTGCCGCGAGGTCCGCCACGATGTGGACCTCGCGGTAGCGCATGTCGACCAGGGCGCGGTCCTCGCCGACGCCGCCGTTCCTGCACACCCAGACGCCGTTGATGGCGACGTCGAGCCGGTCGGGCTCGAAGGCGGCGCCGGTCGTGCCGATGGCGGCCAGCACGCGGCCCCAGTTGGGGTCCTCGCCGTGGACGGCGCACTTGAGGAGGTTGTTGCGGGCGATGGCGCGGCCCACCTCGACGGCGTCGTCCTCGGTGGCGGCGCCCACCACCTCGACCTTGATGTCCTTGCTGGCGCCCTCGGCGTCCTGGATGAGCTGCCGGCCGAGGTCGTCGCAGACCTGCCGTACGGCCTCGGCGAACTCGGCGTGCTCCGGGGTGATGCCCGAGGCGCCGGAGGCGAGCAGCAGCACGGTGTCGTTGGTGGACATGCAGCCGTCGGAGTCGACCCGGTCGAAGGTGACCCTGGTGGCGGCGCGCAGCGCGCGGTCCAGCGTCTCGTCGTCGGCGACGGCGTCCGTGGTGAGGACGACCAGCATGGTGGCGAGGCCGGGGGCGAGCATGCCGGCGCCCTTGGCCATGCCGCCGACGGTCCACCCCTTTCCGGTGGCCACGGATGTCTTGTGCACGGTGTCGGTGGTCTTGATGGCGATGGCGGCCTTCTCGCCGCCGTGCTCGGAGAGCTGGGCGGCGGCGGCCTCGACGCCCGGCAGGAGCTTGTCCATGGGCAGCAGCACGCCGATCAGGCCGGTGGAACACACGGCCACCTCGACGGCGCCCCGGCCGAGGACCTCGGCCGCCTTCTCGGCGGTGGCGTGCGCGTCCTGGAAGCCCTGGGGGCCCGTGCAGGCGTTGGCGCCGCCCGAGTTGAGGACGACGGCCGAGACCTGGCCGCTCCTGAGAACCTGCTCGGACCAGAGCACCGGGGCGGCCTTCACGCGGTTGGAGGTGAAGACCCCCGCGGCGGCCCGGCGGGGCCCGTCGTTGACCACGAGGGCCAGGTCCGGGTTGCCGTTCTCCTTGATCCCGGCGGCGATGCCCGCCGCCGTGAATCCCTTGGCTGCCGTGACGCTCACTGCATCTCCTTGTTCGCTTCTGTGCCCGTGCGGCACAGCGGTGCGGCTTTCTCTCCCGGTGCCTCAAGGGCCTGGGCGCTGCCCCCGGTCGTCCCCGGCCCGGTGGCCGCACCCGCTCCCCCGGTCACCGCCGGCAGGTGCGCCCCGCTCACGGTGCGACTCCGATCGTGGACAGCCCCGTGGTCTCGTCGAGCCCGAGGGCGATGTTCATGCTCTGGACGGCACCGCCCGCGGTGCCCTTGGTCAGGTTGTCGATGGCGCTGATCGCGATGATGCGTCCCACGGCGGCGTCATACGCGACCTGCACCTGAACGGCGTTGGAACCGTGGACGGACGCCGTGGCCGGCCACTGTCCCGCGGGCAGCAGGTGGACGAACGGCTCGTCGGCGAACGCCTTCTCGTAGGCGGCGCGCACCGACTCGGCGGTGACCGGCCCGCGGGTCTTCGCGCTGCATGTGGCGAGGATGCCGCGGGGCATCGGCGCGAGGGTCGGGGTGAAGGAGACGGCGACCCGCTCGCCCGCCACGGCGCTGAGGTTCTGGATCATCTCGGGCGTGTGCCGGTGACCGCCGCCGACGCCGTACGGCGACATGGACCCCATGACCTCGCTGCCCAGCAGGTGCGGCTTGGGCGCCTTGCCCGCGCCGGAGGTGCCGGAGGCGGCGACGATCACGGCCTCGGGCTCGGCGAGGCCCGCCGTGTACGCGGGGAAGAGGGCGAGCGAGACGGCGGTCGGATAGCAACCGGGTACCGCGATGCGCTTGGACCCCTCCAGCGCGGCGCGGGCACCCGGCAGTTCGGGAAGGCCGTACGGCCAGGTCCCGGCGTGCCCGGAACCGTAGAACCGCTCCCAGTCGGCGGCGTCCTTGAGCCGGAAGTCGGCGCCCATGTCGATGACGAGGACGTCGGGGCCGAGCTGCTCGGCGACGGCGGCGGACTGCCCGTGGGGCAGGGCGAGGAAGACCACGTCGTGCCCGGCGAGGGCCGCCGCGGTGGTCTCGGCCAGCACCCGGTCGGCCAGCGGCAGCAGATGCGGCTGGAGCGCGCCGAGCCGCTGGCCGGCGTTGGAGTTGCCGGTCAGGGCACCGATCTCGACCTCGGGGTGTGCGAGGAGCAGCCGCAGGACCTCTCCGCCCGCGTATCC
Organism: Streptomyces sp. NPDC004752; assembly: GCF_053601275.1. Classification (NCBI taxonomy): domain Bacteria; kingdom Bacillati; phylum Actinomycetota; class Actinomycetes; order Kitasatosporales; family Streptomycetaceae; genus Streptomyces; species Streptomyces sp. NPDC004752. Next base: position 51,347 of record NZ_JBSGBN010000003.1, read on the forward strand.
GCTCGCTCCGGCCACCGCCGCACGTACCGCCATGTCACCCTCCTCCTGGATGGCATGACTATACGTTTCGCTGCACGTTTATGCAATCCTATGCGGCATCCCCGTTCTCCTATGCGGCATCCCCTTCGGGGACCCGGGGCAGCATGACCCAGCGGGAGACCACGAAGGTCACCGGAATCGCCGCCACGGACGCGAGCAGGGGCGCGAACCGGCTGCCCACGTGCAGCACGCCGACGATCACGTACACACCCGCCGTGGTGATCAGGAAATTGGTCGCGTTCGTCAGCGGAAACAGCAGGAATTTCCGCCAGGTGGGCCGGATCCGATAGGTGAATCGGGCATTGAGAAAGAAAGACCCGACCATACTCAGCAGGAATGCCAGAACATGCGCGAAGAGATACGGCAAACGCATCAGGAACAGCAGGTAGAGACCGTAATACGTGCCCGTGTTCACGACGCCGACGACGGCGAAGGTGAGGATCTGCCGCGGCAGCGGCCGGGCCGCCGAGCGGGGCGTCGGGCTGGTCGTCGCGGCACGCATCAGGGGATGAGGTCCTTCGTCCGTTCCACGTTGGTCGCCTTCACCAGGAAGTGCGGGCGCCCCTTGACCTCGTAGTAGATCCGGCCGGTGTACTCACCGATCACCCCGAGCATGATCATCTGCACCCCGGCGAGGGCGGTGACGGCGGTGATGATGGTGACATAGCCAGGCGCGTCCACGCCGTTGACGAGCGCGGCGCCCACGATCCACGCCGTGTACACGCCCGCGCACAGCAGCAGTCCCATGCCCAAGTAGAGGGCGGCGCGCAGCGGCCGGTTGTTGAAGGAGAGCAGTCCGTCGAGGCCGTAATTGAGCAGGCTGCGCAGGTTCCAGGAGCTGCGGCCGTGTTCGCGCACCGCGTTCGTGTAAGCGAAGGTGGTGCTGGGGAAGCCCACCCAGGCGAACAGGCCCTTGGAGAAGCGGTTGTACTCGGTGAGGTCGAGGACCGCGTCCACCACGCGCCGCGACAGCAGCCGGAAGTCGCCGACGCCGTCCACGAGTTCCACGTCCACGAGCCGGTTGACCGTCCGGTAGTACAGGCGGGCGGTGAGGGTGCGGGCGACCCCCTCGCCCGTCCTGGTCCGCTTGGCTATGACCTGGTCGAAGCCCTCTCCGCGCAGCTCCACCATCCGCTTGATCAGTTCCGGCGGGTGCTGGAGGTCGGCGTCCATGACGATCACGCAGTCCCCGGTGGCGTGCCGCAGACCGGCGAGCAGGGCCGCCTCCTTGCCGAAGTTGCGGCTGAAGGAGACGTATCGCACGCGCCCGTCGAGGTCGGCCAGTTCCTTCAGGACGGCCAGCGTCCGGTCGCGGCTGCCGTCGTCGACGTACACGAACTGGAGGTCGTGGCCGAGGGGCAGCAGTTCCTCCGCGACCTTCTGCACCGCTTCGTGGAAGCGTCCGAGGACGTCCTCCTCGTTGTAACAGGGCGCGACTATCGAGATGAGCATGGGTTCTTCCCCTTGGGGCGGGTCACAGAGCGTGGGTGAGTCGCTCGGGCTGTTCGTTCAGGGTCGTCCGCGGTGCCGCGGCCCGCCGTCGGCGGACGGCACCGAGGACGCAGAGCAGGATCAGGGTCAGCAGCGCAACGCCCCCCACCGTCGCGCCCAGCCGCAGTCCCGGAGGGTGGAACGTGCAGCTCAGACTGGTCGCGGAACCATCCAGGGGCACCGCGATCAGCCCGTAGAACTCCCCCGCGGGCCGCTCCTCGGCGCCGCCCGCGGCGCACCGCCAGCCGGCGATCCGCGGTGCCGCGACGACGGCGGTCCCCTTGCTGCCGGCGGGAAGTTCGGCCCGCAGGGTGCCGTCGCCGACGGTCACCTTGGTGGCCGCGGTGGCCCGCAGCCCGTCGACGGCGGTGCGCAGCGCGGCGGTGTCCAGGCAGCCGACGGCACCGCTGTCCGGCACCCGGCTGGGCCGGTTAGGGGTCAGCTCGATCCGCAGCCGCCCGGAGGCCGGGACCGCGCCGAGCGGCTGCATGGTGGCGATCTGGGTGCCCATGGCGTCGGACCGGAACAGGGTGGCCGGACCGCCGCCGTCGAGCCGCGCGGTTCCCGAGAAGTGTGGCGCCCACAGGAACGCCTGGTCGCCGGCCGTGCAACGGGCCGTGATCGTGGGCTCGGGCAGACCCGTGCCGCGGGCGGGGGCGGTGACGAGCAGCCCCGGATCGCCGGCGTCGCCGCGCTGCGGCGGCTTGCCGGTGGCGGTGGCGGTCGTGCCGGCGCCAGCGCCGGTGGCAGTGCCGACGCCGGTGGCGGTGCCAGCGCCGGTGCCGGTGCCGGTGTGCATCGTCGCGCGGGGCAGGGTGTAGACGCGGCTGCCGAGCAGCCGTTCCTGGTTGCGGTACGGAGACGGCCCGAAGGCCGTGGCCGTGGTGTCGGCCGGGGTGCCGGGCGGGCGCACGGTCACCAGAGAGGGCACCTGCTCGCGGGACACGGTCACCGGGCCGCCGCCCTGCGGCAGCCAGCGCTGGTGCGGGTCCGGCGGGGAATGCACCCGCGCGCCGACGGAGAAGACCGCGTCCGTGACGGGGTTGTCCAGGCTCTGCAGGCTCCGGCCCCGCGAGGTCCAGCCACCGCCGAGCGCGGTGAGGGTACGGCTGAGCACGTCGGAGGTGAGGCTGCTGTAGTACTGGGCGCCCTGGCCGCCCACCATCAGCGGATCGTTGCCGACGGTCTGGTTCCGGCCCGGTTCGGTGCGGTAGCGGGGCCAGCCGTCGACGCTCGCGACCGCGTCGGCCTGCACTTGCTGCCGCTCGCCCCAGGGCGCGTAGTCGTCCAGGTGGGCGAGGCGCTGCCGGCTGTCCACCGCGGAGGTCGCGGCGGTCTCGCCGAGCTGCCCGCCGACGAGCAGTGCGACGGAGCAGCCGACCACTGCGGCGCGCCGCCGACCGGCGGACGGCAGGCCACGGCCGTCCCAGGCGAGCAGGGCGAGCCCGCCGAGCGCGCCCACGACGGCGAGCAGGAACACCGCCCATGTGTAGCGGTGCACCAGCGCGCTACGGCTCGCGACGGCGGCGATCAGCGCGAGCAGCGCGCTCGCCGCGCCCAGCGCGCGCCAGTCGGGCGGGCCGTAGGAGAGGGTGTGCCAGGCGGCGATGACCAGCACCGCGCACAGGACGAACGCCTCCCGGTAGGCACTGCCCTGCGGGGTGGTGAAGGCGTGCCAGACCAGCTGTGTCGGCGGCCACTGCAACGACAGGGTCACCACGATGACCAGCAGCGTCCAGCCCACGCGCACCCGCCGGGGCGCCGCCCGGTGGAACGGCAGGGCCAGGGCGAGCAGCAGTGCGGTGACGCCCACGTACAGGGCCGGGGTGCTGAAGCTGTACGTGGTCGGCAGCAGCCGGGCCAGCAGGTCGTCCAGGGCGACCGGGACGAAATGCCCGTCACGGCCCGGGTAGGCGTGCTTGGTGCCCAGGTACACGACCGCCACCAGCGGTGCGGCCAGACCCATGCCGAGCGCGACGGTGCCGGCGGCCCGGCCGGCCGCCGCCAGCGCCTGCCGGCGCGCGAGCCCGGCGAGCAGCAGCCGGAGCAGCAGCACCAGCCCGGCGGCGAGGGTGGCCATGTAGGCGGTGTAGAAGTTGGCGATCCAGGCGAGCGCGACGATCAGCACGCCGAGGACCGGCCGCCGGCGTTGCAGCGTCCACTCGCCGACCAGGCACAGCAGAGGCAGGGCGATCAGGCCGTCGATCCACATGGGGTTGTAGATGGCGACGGCCACGCCCCAGCCGCACAGGGCGTAGGAGGCGCCCAGCAGACCGGCCGCCCACCAGCGGCCGGGGCGCAGGGCGAGCAGCAGCCAGGCCATGGCGGCGCCGGCGGTCGCCGTCTTCGCCACGGTGACGACATACACCGCGAGATCGATCTGGTCCCGCGGGAACACCGCGACGAGCAGGGCGAACGGGCTGCCGAGGTAGGTGCCGATGTCCGGCAGGAAGCTCGCGCCGAAGCCGGACTGCCAGTTGAAGAGGAGCCCGCCGTCGGCCCGGCCGTGCAGCAGGTCCCAGAGGTGGGCGTGGAAGGGCACGTACTGGTTGCCCAGGTCGTTGACGCTGCGGGTGCGGGGGCCGAACGGGAAGCAGCGGGCGAGCGCGTCGCCCGCGCAGAGCGCGGTGACGGTGATGGCCGCGGCGAGCAGGGCTGCGGTTCGCCCGGTGACGCGGCTGTCACCGGGCGGGATCGGGCGGTGCATTCTCGGGAGGCCCCCAGGGAAAAAATACGGGACGCACGGCGTCTCGGCCGGGGTTGTCCGTCCCCGCACTTCGCCGATTCGCCGGGTTAGACGGACCCGGTTTACGGATGGTTGTGTCACCAACGCAAAATCATGCCCGGAATTCCGAATTCTTGGGCGTTTCAATAACCTTCGCTGACCCTGGGGAAACAACAGCTTTCGGGAACATGTGCGGGATGTGAATGCGAGCGATCGGCCCGGTGACCGGCGCGCACGGACGACGGCCGGGAACGGACACCCGAGATGCCGGGTATGCCCGCGGACAGTCGACGCCGAGGCCCGCCGACGGGTGACCGGCTCGCTCACCGGCATCAGCCCCGAACGCGGCCACCGGATCGCCGCCCGGGTCTTCGGGGAGAGCTACGCCCGGAACAGGGCTCGCGCCCCCGACGCTCCAGTCGGTGACGCCGGGGACACGTCAAGGGGATCGGCGCGGGAATGTCCGGGGACGTAGGGTCGACGGCATGGATGCGCTGCTGCCGTACCTGGTCCTGTTCGGGGGGCTCGCCGTCGTCCTGGGCTTCTTCACCTGGCTGGCACGGCTGATCCGGCGCCGCGGCGCCGCCGGAGCGGGGGTCGGTGCCGCGCTGGCCGCGTACGAGGAGGCGTTCCGCGCCACCAGCCATGCGTCGCACTACGAGATCCGGGCCGAGGCGGAGCGCAAGGCGCCCACGGGCTCCCCGGACGGCCCGCGGCCCGGGACGAGGAAGGCGTGAGCCGGCCCTGGGACGCGGGCGGCCCGACGGCGGGCGACGGGTTTCGGCCCGTGCCGGACGTGCTGGCGTATCTGGCCGGGCGCTGGCATGTGGCGCGCACCGTGCGGGATCTGACGGGCGGCGACGAGGGCCGCTTCGCGGGCACGACCGTCTTCGGCCCACTGGCCGGCGGCGGGTTGCTGCACAAGGAGTCCGGCACGTTCACCTGGCGGGGAGTGCCACGGCCCGCGGAGCGGACCCTGCGTTTTCTGCCGGGCGCCGTCGCGGGCACGGCGGATGTCCGCTTCGCCGACGGGCGGCCCTTCCACGACCTGGATCTGACCTCCGGCCGCCATGTCGCCGACCACCCGTGCGCGGCGGACCGCTACCGGGGCGAGTTCACCGTCCGGGACGCGGACCACTGGCGGACGGTGTGGCACGTGGGCGGCCCCGCGAAGGACCTCCTGCTCGTCACCGACTACGGGCGCGCGGCCTGAGCCGACGCTCCGTCTACGCGCAGAGTCCAGCGGCCCGCCCGGCCGGACACTGTGGCCGTGGACAGCGGCCGGACGTCGATGCTCCAGTACGTCGCGGGCGGCGCCTTCAGCACATAGACGAGGGCCGCGCGGATCACCGAGGGCTCGGCCACGGCGACGATACGGCCGCCGTCGTCGGCAGGGCGGGTGTCCAGCCAGCCGCCGACCCGGGAGATGAAGGCCAGCAGCGACTCGCCGCCGTGCGGGGTGGCGCGCGGGTCGGCGAGCCAGGCGTCCACCGAGTCCGGCTCCTGGGCCATCGCCTGGCCCAGGGTGAGTCCCCGCCAGCGACCCATGTCGCAGTCGCGCAGGGCCGGTTGCAGGAGCGGCGCGTACCCCAGGGCGTCGCCGGTCGCCCGGCTGCGGGGGGTCGGCGAGCAGTAGCGCAGTTCGGCCGCCGCCAGCGGCCGCAGCTCCCCCGCGACTCGCAGCGCCTCGTCCCAGCCCGCCCGGTCCAGCGGTCGGTCGTCCTCGAAGCGCTCGGCGAGCAGCGATGAGCTGCGCGCGGCCGCGACGAACGTCACCCGAAGTGGCATGCGGTGATGGTGGGCCGCTCACGTACCCGGGTCAAGGGGGCATGGCCCGGGAGCCACCGAGGGTGCGAGTACGTCACTCGGCAACGCGCACCATCCACTGGTCCGGCCGGTGGAGCGGGGTGAAGCCCAGCTTCGCGTAGACCCCGTGCGCGTCGTCGGTGGCCAGCATGAGGCGGCGCAGTCCGAACGGCCGCAGGTGCTCGACCACGGCTCCGACCAGCGCGGTGCCGATGCCCTTGCCGCGCGCCGACCGCTCGACATAGACATCGGCGAGCCAGGCGAACAGCGCCCGGTCGGTCACCACGCGCGCGTACGCCACCTGCTCCCCCGACGCCGTGTCGTACACCCCGAAGTTGAGCGAGGAGGCGACCGCGGTCTCGTGCTTCTCGCGGGGGCGTCCCTTGGCCCAGTAGGCGTCGGTCGACAGCCACCCGTGCACGCGCTCCACGTCGATGCGCTCGCGGTCGGCGGAGAACTCGTATCCCTCGGGCAGCCCGAATGCGTCGTCCATGCGGCGATGCTCCCAGTCTCCCGGCCACACGTCGATCGGATTCCCCGCGGCCCACCGCTGACGGTGCCGGGCCTCGCCGTGGCCGGCGCCGCGGCGATACCCGCCTGCACCGTGCAGCAGAGCGGCGGATCGCTCACGGCCGCCGGCGGCCCTCTGTTCGCGGTGCTGCCGGTGTGCGCGGCCGCCCACACCGAGGGCGTCCGGCCTGCCCGGGTCATGCCGGGCCGACAGGTGATCGACTGGGCCCTGGTGCCGTGCCTGCCACTGCCCCTGCCGGTGCCGGTGCCCGCCGACGCGTCGACGCTGTCTCGTCGTCCGGTACCGGGGCATGGCGGCCGTCGGCATCCCGAAGGCCAGCCAGTTGCAGTTGGCCCAGCCGCTGCTCACACTGGTGTGGTCGGTGCTGCTGCTGGGCGAGCACCTCACGGCGGCCGCTGCGCCGACCGCCGCCGCGGTGCTCGTGTGCATCGCCGTCACCCAACGATCACGTTCGTGAGGAGGCCCGCAGATGCGTGCAACCGTGGGCGACCAGCTTGTCCAGCACGGCAGGGTGGTCGGCCAGCACGACCAGGTCTCGGAGGTCATCGAAGTGATGGGCACCGAGGGCAACCCGCCCTACCGCGTGCGCTTCCCGGACGGACACGAGGCCGTGATGGCTCCCGGCCCCGACTGCGAGATCCGCCACCGGAACCAGGAACCCCAGGCCCAGTAGTCAGCGCGGGGGACTCGTCGGCTGCCGGTAGTGGTCGGCGACGACCCGCGCCATCGCCCCGATCGGATCCCGCGCCAGGTCCTGGGCGGCGAAGAAGACATGCCCGCGCACCTGCGCGTGGCCGGCGGCGAGGGTGAGGTGCCGGGACAGCTCGGCCGGGTCCTGCCACTCGGCGGGCTGCCCCGTCGCGCCCGCCTTGTACAGTGCCTCGCCGATATAGAGGCGCGTCCTCGTGCCCCTCGCCACCTCGGCCCACCAGGACACGAGCCTCGCGTAGTCGGCGGCGGCGAAGCCGATGTTCCAGTACAGCTGAGGAACGATGTAGTCGATCCAGCCCTCCCGGACCCAGGTGCGGGTGTCCGCGTGCAGGTCGTCATACGTCTGCACACCGGCCCGGGTGTCCGAGCCGCGGCTGTCGCTGGACGCGTTGCGCCACACCCCGAACGGGCTGATCCCGAACTGGGTGCCGGGCCGGATCCGCCGGATCCGCGCGGCCGTCTCGCGCACCAGCTTGTCGATGTTGTCGCGGCGCCAGGTCGCCCGGTCGGCGAAGGCACCGCCGTACGCGTCGTAGGCGGCGTCGTCGTCAAAGCTCTGCCCGGCGACCGGATACGGGTAGAAGTAGTCGTCGAAGTGGACGGCGTCCACGGGGTACCTCGCCACCGCGTCCAGCATCGCGTCCTGCACAAAGGCGCGGACCTGCGGCAGACCGGGGTTGTAGTACAGCTTGCCGCCGTAGCGCACCACCCAGTCCGGGTGTCTGCGGGCCGGGTGGGAGGCGACCAGTCGGGCGGGGTCGGCGTGCAGCGCGATCCGGTACGGGTTGAACCAGGCGTGCAGCTGAAGACCGCGGGCGTGTGCCTCGGTCACGGCCGTGCCGAGCGGGTCCCAGCCCGGGGATCTGCCCTGGGTGCCGGTGAGGTACTCGGACCACGGCTCGTGGGGCGAGGGCCACAGCGCGTCCGCGGTCGGCCGCACCTGGAAGATCACCGTGTTGAGGCGGTCGCGGACGGCCCGGTCGAGGTGGGCGATCAGCTCGGCGCGCTGCGCGGCGGCGGTCAGGCCCGGCTTCGAGGGCCAGTCGAGATTGTCGACCGTCGCCAGCCACACACCCCGCAGTTCGGCGGCGGCCCGCCGCCGCGCTGCCGCCGCGCTGCCCGGCGCCGGCGCACCGCCCGCCGGCGCACCGCCCGCCGATGGCACGCTGCCGGGTGCCGCCGCCGCGCCCGGTGCCGTCACCAGTGTCGACAGCGCCGCCGCCGAGAACGCCCGGCGTGAGACCGGCCTCATCTGCGCACCCCCATACACCATGGATCCGTACCGTCATGGACCGTCACGGGCCCCAGGATGCCCTACCCGGGCGATCGATCATCGATACTTGGGAGTAACGTGCACGATCGGAGCAGGCGCCCGACCCATGAGGCGCCGCACCGGCCGTGGATCAGCGAAGGGGACGATGTGACGGGCAGCTCAGATATCGCACGGGTCGGGGTGGTCGGCTGCGGTCAGATGGGGGCGGGCATCGCCGAGGTCTGCGCCCGCGCCGGTCTGGACGTCAAGGTCGCGGAGACCACCGGCGAGGCCCTGGAGATCGGCCGCACCCGGCTGTTCACCTCCCTGGCCAAGGCCGCCGAGCGCGGCAAGATCAGCGAAGCGGAGCGGGACTCGGCGCAGGCACGCCTCGGCTTCACCACCGACCTCGGCGAGTTCGCGGACCGCGACCTGGTCATCGAGGCCGTCGTCGAGAACGAGCAGGTGAAGACGGAGATCTTCCAGGTGCTCGACCAGGTGGTGACCCGCCCGGACGCGATCCTTGCCTCCAACACCTCCTCCATCCCGCTGGTGAAGCTGGCGGTCACCACGGGCCGCCCCGACCAGGTCGTCGGCATCCACTTCTTCAACCCGGCCCCGGTGCAGCAGCTCGTCGAGCTGGTCCCGGCGCTCACCACCTCCGAGGGCACGCTCAGCCGTGCTCAGCTGTTCGCGGAGAAGGTGCTGGGCAAGCACGCCATCCGGGCCCAGGACCGGTCCGGTTTCGTGGTCAACGCACTGCTCGTGCCCTATCTGCTGTCCGCGATCCGGATGTTCGAGTCCGGCATCGCGGGTCGCGAGGACATCGACAACGGCATGGAGCTGGGCTGCGCCCATCCGATGGGCCCGCTGAGGCTGTCCGACCTGATCGGCCTGGACACCATCGTCTCCATCGCCGACTCGATGTACCAGGAGTACAAGGAGCCGCTGTACGCCGCTCCCCCGTTGCTCCAGCGCATGGTCGAGGCGGGCCGCCTCGGCCGCAAGTCCGGCTCGGGCTTCTACACCTACGGCTGATTACCCGCAGCGACGTCGGACGGGCCCGGCACCGGATTCGGTGCCGGGCCCGTCCGTTTCACACACCGTGTGCGCACCGGACCCGTATATTCCCCTCGCACACGCTCCCCGCGCGCCCACCAGGCGAGTTGACTCCTCATGCGCATGCAAAGGAATGCGGAACACCCACGTTCGACTACGGAAAGGAGTGGACCCGTGACCGCCGAACCGGAGCATCCCGTGGTTCCTGGAGAACTCGCAGAGTTACGGCGCCGACTCGATGTGGCCTACGCCCGTGTCGAGGGAGGTCTGGCGCTGCTCAGCCATCGCACCGAGGAGACCGCCAAGGAGCTGGACGAACTGAACACCCGTATGACCTCGCTGGAACACGCGCGCTGGCCGCTGTCCTCGGTCGCCGCGCTCACCTCCCTGGGAGTGCTCGTCGTGACGGTCTGGCAGGTGCTGGCCCACTGAGCGGGTCCGGCGAAGTCCGCCCCATAGCCATAGGGGCGCGGGGCTGCCATCACTATGCGGCTCCGCCGCGGTGGGGGTCCCCTCTGTTCGAGCGGAGCCGAGAACCTGGGGGAGCGACCGGCCACGACGCTGCCGCAGACGAACGACGGCGCATCATGGCCCGTCCAGCGGAGCGCCTAGTCCGCGAGCCGGAGATGGTGCAGCAGGAGTAACGCGGCCGCCATGTTGGCGGCCGGGACCTCTCCGCGGGCGACCAGGTCGGGGACCAGCTTGAGGGGGACCCATTCCCGGCGGTCCGACTCGAAGTCGTCCACGGGGTGTCCGATGTACTCGCCCTCGTCGGCCCAGTAGATGTGGTGCCGCGCGTCGGTGAGGCCGTTGGACGGCTCCACGCTCATGAGATGGTGCAGGGGTCCCGGCCGCCAGCCGGTCTCCTCCTCCAGTTCCCTGGCGGCCGCGCGGGCGATGTCCTCGCCGTCCTCCACGACTCCCGCCGCGAGTTCCCACCCCCAACTGTCCGTGATGAAGCGGTGGCGCCACAGCAGGAGGACCTCGTTGGCCTCGTTCACCACCGTCGCCACGGCCACGGGCCGCAGCCGAATCAGGAAGTGGTCGAGGTGCCGGCCGTCCGGCAGCTCGACATCTGCGAGATTGACGCTGAACCAGCGGTTTGCATACACAGTTTGTTCGTTCTGTTTCGTCCACTGCACGGTTCTGCCACCTTCCGCCGAGTAAGTGGCAATATCGCAGCAGTGGCTTGGACTGGCCTACAGCGGAACGCGCAGCGCCCCATCGATGAGTTCGGCGGCCTCGGCGGTTCCGGCGCAGCCGCTGCGCGCCAGATGCTCACGCACCGCGCGCAGTCGGTCGCGCAGGCGCCGGGACTCCATCCCCCGGGCCTGCTCGGCCATCTGCACCGCCATGGCCACCGCGGTGTCCGCGTTGCCCTGGCGGAGTTCGATGGTGCTGAGCATGGCCAGCCGGTGCACCCGGCCCCGGTCGTGGGCCGGGTTGCCCACGGCGGCCGCGGCATGCTCCCGGGCCGCCGCCAACTCGCCCAGGCTGAGCAGCGCCTCGGCCACCTGGACGTTGACCAGACCCGGCTGGACATAGCCGGTCTCGTCGGGTTCGTATCCGCGGCGGATGCGTTCGGCGGCCGTCTCGGCCCGCCGGATGCAGGACAGGGCGCTCGTGCCGTCGCCGAGATGGGCGTACGCCTTGGCCTGCATCGCGTACAGGTCCGAGGCCAGGGCGGGCGTGATGTGCTTGCCCGCGGCGCGCAGCGCGGCCTCGGCGAAGGCGACGGCCTGCCGGTACTCCCGCATGAACAGCGCCTGGTTGACCAGGAGCGCGATGACATACGCGCCAAGTCCCCGGTCCCCGCTGGCCTTCGCCAGCCGAAGCGCCTGGTGGAAGTAGCGCTGGGCGAGTCCGTGCGCGTCGGAGTCGTAGGCGCAGATCCCGGCGATCGCCACCAAGGCGCCGGTGGCCCGGTGCACTTGACGGCCGGTGGCATCGGTGTAGCCGCCGCGCAGCAGCGGGGCCGCCTCGGCGTTCAGGAAGCCGACGATGCGGGTGCGGGTCGCGATGCCACCGGCCTTGCGGTACAGCTGCTCGTAGTGCGCGCGGGCGGCGCGCAGCATCTCTATGTCACCTGGGGTGACCCGGTGTCCGCCGCCGCGCGAGACGTCCACGTCCTCGGGCGGGTTCTCCCACTCCCACACGGGCATCACCGCGGGCGTGCCGGTCACGGCGGGCGCGCCGAGCACCTGCGGGCGCTGCTGCTCGTCGGAGCGCCACAGCGCAGTGGCGCGCTCGACGAAGCCGGACAGCGAGGTGCCGTGCGGGGTGGCGGGTTCGCCCGGGACACCGAGGCCGATGTCGTCGAGCGTGACGGGCCGGTGCAGCCGGGCGGCGAGCACCTCGCAGATCAGGTCGGGCACCTGGCCGCGGGGCCGCTGGCCCTTCAACCACCGGGCGACGGCGGTGTGTTCGTAACGGAGAGCGAGACCCCGCGCCCGGCCCGCCTGGTTGACATGGGCGGCGAGACCGGCGTGCGAGACGCCCGCCTCGTCCAGGATCGCGTCGAGCAGAGAGTTGGGCTGCATGGATGCCCCCCGGGTGGCCTGGTGCCGTCAGCGTAGTACGTAAGGATTCACACGGGGTGTGAACGGAGTACGCGGATCCGGGCGGTACGCGCGCTGTCGCAGAGCGTGTTCAGCCGGTTGACTGACATGCCTCGCAAGAGGCCGGCCGGGCCGCCGGCTCCCCCTCGTACCGCGGCGGCCTGGCCTGCGACTCGGCCGTGCGACCTACGGCGGTGCCGCCAACGGTGCGTTGTCGGCCGCGGGTTGTGGGGAGCCGATAGCGCGGTTCCCCGCGCCCCCGGAGGGCGCGCCGCGCTTCGCCCGCCCCCTTTCGTTCCGGAGGATCAGCACGGCGACGTCGTCCGTCACGGAGCCGGCGGTGTGGCGGAGCAGGGACGTGAAGACCGTGCGCAGGACGGCCTGCGGGGAGACCGGGTCGTCGCGGGCCGCCTCCGTGAGGACCGTCGGCAGCGAGAAGAAGCGGCCCTGCGCGTCCCGCGCATCCTCCGCTCCGTCCGTGTACAGGACCAGGGACGCGCCGGTGACCAGATGACCGCAGAACACGGGGTCCAGGTCGCGCGGCAGCGGGAACGGGCCGAGCGGCGGCAGGGGTTCGGCGCGGCTGAGCGGCTCGATGCCCTGGTCGCCGAGCAGATACGGCCACGGGTGACCGCAGTTGAGCGCGCTGAGCGCACCGTCCCGGCGGATCTCCAGGAGGAGTACCGTGACGAACTCCTCGGCAACCGGGGCGCCGGGATCCTGGCCGGTCGAGGGGTGCTCGGCGCGGGCCCGCTCGCGCAGATGCCGGGCCAGGGCCCGGTCCAGTCGGCGCAGCACGCAGCCGAGTTCGGGCTCGTCGTGGACGGCCTCACGGAAACTGCCGAGGACGGCCGCGACGGTGGCCAGGGCGGCGAGACCGTGGCCGCGTACGTCCCCCATCACCACTCGGACACCGTGCTCGGTGGCGATCACCTCGTACAGGTCGCCACCGATGGCCGCACCGCGGTCGGCGGAGAGCTGACCGGCGGCGACGAGGAGGCCGTCGAGGCGGGCCGGCGGGGGCCGCAGCAGCACGCTCTGCGCGGCGCCCGCGACCCGGCGGGCCTGCCGCAGCTCACCCAGCAGGGCCCGGCGGACATGGACCATGAGCCCGGTGCCGACCGCGAAGAACACGGCGCAGGTGACGATCCGCGCGCCGAACCCGTTCTGCTGGGCGAGCGGGCAGACCAGCTTGAACAGGATGGCCGCGCCGCCCCAGAGCGTGGGCAGTGCCAGGGTGCGGGCGCGGCGCGTACCGCGCCGCTCGGGACCGGCTGTGGAACCCCGTCGCGTGGGTGCCCGCGCCTTGATACGGATCATGCCGATGCCCCCATGGAAGCCCTGACAGCGCAGACGGACCGACCCCGAAAGGCCGGTCCGATTCTGTCGACGGCATGGCCCGGGAAGACCAGATCACCGGCGGTTGCCACCCGAACGAGTGAGCACCTTCGGCCTTCCCAGCATTTATGCAGGCAGGAGCGCCCCAAAGGGGTGTGCGGAACCGTGCGGGTGACCACGATGCGGCTGCACCCGAACAACAGCGCATCACGGTCCCACCGGCGGAACAGCTACCCCCGCAGCACCGCCCCTGTGCGCTCGCCCGCGAGGGCGACCGCGGCATCCCGGGCGACCGATGCCTCGTCCACCGTCAGCGTGCGGTCCGCCGCGCGGAAACGCAGCGCGTACGCCAGCGACTTCCTGCCCGCGCCGAGCTGCTCGGCGTTCTCGTAGACGTCGAACAGCCGGATGGACTCAAGGAGTTCACCCGCGCCCTCGCGCAGCGCGGCCTCGACGTCGGTGTTCGGCACGCCCGCGTCGACGACCAGGGCCACGTCCTGGGTGGCCACCGGGAAGGTCGAGATGCGCGGGCTCTGCACGAGCCCGGCACCCGCCTGCTCCAGGACGTCCAGGTTCAGCTCCATCGCGCAGGTACGCGCGGGCAGGCCGAGCGTCGTGAGGACGCCGGGGTGCAGCTCACCGGCGTACCCGATGACCTGCTCGGCCCCGTCGACGGCGACCGCCAGTTCGGCGCAGCGGCCCGGGTGCCAGGGTCCGTACTGCCCCTTGCGGACGATCAGGTCGGTCCCGGTCTCGCGGGCGAGCAGCCGCGCGGCCTCGACGGCGTCGGCCCAGTCGGCCGGGCGGCCCTTGCCCCACCAGCCGGCCTGCTCGCGGGCGCCCGCGAGGACGACGGCGGCGTGCTGCGGCTGCTCGGGCAGCGTCTCGGTGAGCGCGGCGATCTCCTCGTCCGTGGGACGCCGGTCGACGGGAAGCCGGACGGCGGCCTTCGGCTCCGCGTCCGGCGGGGTCTCCCCGGCTCGGACGGAGTCGACAGCGCGAGGATGGAAGACCAGCCCGGTCTCGAACAGCGCCAGGTCGTGCGAGCCGCGGCCGTCGTTGCGGCGCAGCGCGCCGAGCAGGCCCGGCAGCAGGGTCGTGCGGAGCGCGGGCTCCTCGTCGGAGAGCGGGTTGACCAGCTTGACCACCCGGCGGTTCGGGTCGTCGTCCGCGAGGGTGAACTGGTCGAGGATCTGCTCGCCGATGAACGGGTAGTTCAGCGCCTCGACATAGCCGGCGCCGGCCAGCGCGCGGCCGACCCGGCGGTGCAGCCGCTGCCGCTCGGTCAGGCCCAGGCCCGCCGGGGGCCTCGGCAGCGTGGCGGGCAGGTTCTCGTAGCCCTCCAGGCGGATGACCTCCTCCGCCAGGTCGTTAGGGTCGGTGAGGTCGGGCCGCCAGGACGGGGCGGTGACGATCAGCTCGTCCTGCCCGTACACGTCGCAGCCGATCTCCTGGAGGCGGCGGACGACCGTCTCCCGGCCGTAGTCGACGCCCGCGACCCGGTCCGGGTGGTCGGCCGGGATGGCGATGGTGCGCGGCGCGGACGCCGCGATGACCTCGGTGACGCCTGCGTCCGCGGTGCCGCCCGCGAGCAGTACCAGCAGATCGACCGTGCGCTGGGCCGCCGCGGACGCGGCCTTGGGGTCGACGCCCCGCTCGAAGCGGCGGGACGCCTCGGAGGAGAGCTTGTGACGGCGGGCCGTGCGCGCGATGGAGACCGCGTCGAAGTGCGCGGCCTCGATGACGACCTCGGTGGTGGTGCCGTCGATGTCGTCGATCTCGGTGTTGGCGCCGCCCATGACACCGGCGAGGCCGATCGGACCGCGGTCGTCGATGATGACCAGGTCCTCCGCGTCGAGGGTGCGGGTCACCCCGTCGAGGGTGGTGAGCTGCTCGTCGGCCGCGGCCCGGCGCACGCCGATCGTGCCCTGGACGCGGGCCCGGTCGTAGGCGTGCAGAGGCTGGCCCAGCTCCAGCATCACGTAGTTGGTGATGTCCACGGCCAGCGAGATCGGGCGCATGCCGGCCTTCTGGAGGCGGCGCCGGAGCCAGATCGGGGAGCGGGTCTCGGGGTCGAGGCCGGTCACGGTGCGGGCGGTGAAGCGGTCGCAGCCGAACGGGTCGGCGACCTGGACCGGGTACCCGAAGGCGTTCGGGGCGGGTACGTCGAGCAGCGCGGGGTCGCGCAGCGGCAGGCCGTAGGCGATCGCCGCCTCGCGGGCGACGCCGCGCAGGGACAGGCAGTAGCCGCGGTCCGGCGTCACCGCGATGTCGAGGACCTCGTCGACCAGCTGGAGCAGCTCGATGGCGTCCGTGCCGACCTCGTGCTCCGGCGGCAGCACGATGATGCCCTTGGAACTGTCGTCGCCCATGCCCAGCTCGTCGCTGGAGCAGATCATGCCGTGCGAGACCTTGCCGTAGGTCTTGCGCGCGGAGATCGCGAAGCCGCCGGGCAGTACGGCGCCCGGGAGGACCACGACGACCTTGTCGCCGACGGCGAAGTTACGGGCGCCGCAGACGATCTCCTGCGGCTCACCCGTCCCGTTGGCCTGGCCGACGTCGACAGTGCAGAACCGGATCGGCTTCTTGAAGCCGTCCAGCTCCTCGATGGTCAGCACCTGGCCGACGACGAGCGGCCCCTTGAGGTCGGCGCCGAGCTGCTCGACGGTCTCCACCTCAAGGCCGACCGAGATCAGCTTCTCCTGGACGTCGCGCCCGGTCTGAGTCGCCGGCAGGTCGACGTACTCCCGCAGCCAAGAAAGCGGGACCCGCATCAGATCTCCATCCCGAACGGCCGGGTGAACCGGACGTCACCCTCGACCATGTCTCGCATGTCTTCGACGTTGTGGCGGAACATCAGCATTCGCTCGATACCGAACCCGAAGGCGAATCCGCTGTACTTCTCGGGGTCGACGCCGCAGGCGGTGAGCACCCGCGGGTTGACCATGCCGCAGCCGCCCAGCTCGATCCAGCCCTCGCTGGAGCAGGTGCGGCAGGGCCGGTCGGGGTTGCCGACGGACTCGCCCTTGCAGACGTAGCAGAGCATGTCCATCTCGGCGGACGGCTCGGTGAAGGGGAAGTAGTTCGGCCGCAGCCGGGTCTTCATGTCCGGGCCGAACAGCGAGCGGACCATGTGGTCCAGGGTGCCCTTGAGGTCGGCCATGGTCAGGCCCTCGTCCACGGCCAGCAGCTCGATCTGGTGGAAGACCGGGGTGTGTGTGGCGTCCAGCTCGTCGGTGCGGTACACCCGGCCGGGGCAGACGACGTAGACGGGCAGCTCACGGTCGAGCAGGGCACGGGCCTGGACCGGCGAGGTGTGGGTGCGCAGGATCACACCGGAATCGCCGTGGTCGCCCGCCGGGCCCTGCACGAAGAACGTGTCCTGCATCTGCCGGGCCGGGTGGTCCGGGGTGAAGTTCAGCGCGTCGAAGTTGAACCACTCCGCCTCCGCCTCGGGGCCCTCGGCGACCTCGTAGCCCATGGACACGAAGACGTCCGCGACCCGCTCCATCATCGTGGTCAGCGGGTGCCGGGCGCCGGCCGGTACGCGGTCGTACGGCAGTGTGACGTCGACCGACTCCTCGACCAGGACGCGGGCGTCGCGCTCGGCCTCCAGCTCGCCCTGGCGGACGGCGAGCGCCTTGTTCACAGTGCCGCGGGTCTGGCCGACACGCTTGCCGGCCTCGGCCTTGGCATGCGGGGGCAGGGCGCCGATCTCGCGGTTGGCGAGGGCCAGCGGGGAGGCGGGGCCGGTGTGGGCGACCTTGGCCTCATGGAGCGCGTCGAGGGAGTCCGCGGCGGCGAAGGCGGCGAGCGCCTCGTCCCGCATGCGCTCGATCTCTTCCGGTTTCAACGCCTCGACCTCGACAGGGTCGTACGACTTATTGGGTGCCGACATTTCTTCCCGTGCTTCCGATTGGGCTGGCTGACGTGCCCCGTCTCCGATCGCGGACACGCTGTCCACGGATCTGGACGCAAAGGTGCCAAAGGCCGAGTCTAACGGGGCTCAGGGGGACGGATGCGCCCGCGGGTCCTCGGCGGCCTACAACAAGTGTGCCGGGGTGCCCACGGGCAAGGTAAATCGGAACTCCGCACCGCCGCCGGGGGCGCGGCCGACCGTGATGGTGCCGCCGTGGGCCTCGACGATGCCCTTGACGATGTACAGCCCGAGGCCGGTGCCACCGCGCTTGCTGCCCCGCCAGAAGCGGGTGAAGACGCGGTTCATGGACTCCTCCGGGATGCCGGTGCCCTCGTCGCTCACCGTGACCGACGTGCCGGCGTCCTCTCCTTCGCGCGGGGACGCGGCGGGCGTGACATCAATGGTGACGGTTCCCTCGCCGTGCCGCACGGCATTTTCGATGAGGTTGCTGAGCACCTGGTCGACCTTGTCGGGGTCGGCCCACAGGGCGGGCAGCGGCTGCTCGATGCGCAGCAGGAACCGGTCGGCGGGCTGCCCTGCGGCGACATACGCCTGGATGTGCCGTCCCACGGCCGCCCCCATGTCGACGGGCTGTCGGCGCACCTCCAGCCGTCCGGAGTCGATGCGGGAGATGTCGAGCAGTTCGGCGATCAGCCGGGTGACCCGGTTGGCGTCCGCGTCGACGGTCTCCAGCATCAGCCGCTTCTGGTCGTCGGTGAACCGCTCCCACTTGGCGAGCAGGGTGGCGGTGAAGCCCTTCACGGAGGTGAGCGGCGAGCGCAGCTCGTGGGCGACGGTGGCGATCAGCTCGGCATGGCTGCGCTCGGTGCGCCGTCTGGCTTCGGTGTCGCGCAGCGAGACGACGACGCGGTGGACCGGACCGGTGGGCTCGCCGCGCACGTACCGCGCGGAGACGAGGACCTCCCGGCCGCCGGGCAGCAGCAGATTGCGCTCGGGCTGGCGGACCCGGATGGCGAGCCCGCCGTAGGGATCGGTGAGCTGCCACCAGCGGCGCCCCTCCAGGTCCTCTAACGGCAGGACCTTCTCCAGGCGGCGGCCGAGGGCGTCCTCGGGACGTACGGCGGTGATCCGGGCCGCCGTCGCGTTGAAGCAGACAACGATGCCGTGTTCGTCGGCGACGACGAGGCCGTCGGGCAGTTCGTCGGGGTCGATGCCGAGTTCGGCGAGACCACCGTGCCGGGGCGCGGGCAGCCGTCGTACGTCCCGCCCTCCCGGCGCACTGCTCGTGCCGACGCTCATCCCCGCACTCCACCTCTCAGTCGGCGTGGGGCACCTCGCTGCTCCAGCGAAGCCGTGAGCTTGGGGGAAAGCCCCGGGCGGGCCACCCTACTAGCTCTCGGTGACGGAGCGGCACCCTCCGCAGGCGCGCTGTGCACGGGCCGACGCATACAGACATACGGCCGCGGCGGTCGCGAGGTTCAGACTCTCGGCTCTTCCGTGGATCGGGACGCGCACGACGGCGTCGGCGAGCGCCCGGGTCTCCTCGGGCAGCCCCCATGCCTCGTTGCCGAACACCCAGGCCGTGGGCCCGCCCATGGTGCCCTTGTCGAGTTCGTCGTCCAGGTCGTCGGGGCCGGCCCCGTCGGCGGCGAGGATGCGTACCCCGGCGCCTCTGAGCCCGGCGACGGCTCGCTCCACGGGGACGCCGACGGCGACGGGCAGGTGGAACAGGGAGCCGACGGAGGCCCGCACGGCCTTGGGGTTGTACAGGTCGACGGAGGCGTCGGTGAGCACGACGGCCTCGGCGCCGGCCGCGTCGGCGCAGCGCAGCACGGTGCCGGCGTTGCCAGGGTCACGCACATGCGCGAGGACGGCGACGAGCCGGGGCCGGGAGGCGAGGATCTCCTCGAAGGGGGTGTCGAGGAAGCGGCAGACACCGACCAGGCCCTGCGGGGTGACGGTGGTGGAGATGTCGGCGATGACCTCGTCGGCGGCGAGGTGCACCCGGGCGTCCGCGGCCCGGGCCGCGGCCACGATGTCCGCGTACCGCTCGGCGGCGTCGACGGTGACGAACAGTTCGACGAGCGTGGCCCCCGCGCCGGTCCGGTGCGCCGCCGCCTCCCGCACGGCCTGCGGCCCCTCGGCGAGGAACAGCCGCTCCTTCCCTCGGAAGTTGCGCCGACCCAGCCGCCGGGCGGCCGCCACACGGGCGGACCTGGGAGAGATCAACTCAGGAACGGCGGGGGACATCGTCTTCTTCACCTTCAGGAAAATTTCAACATGCGGCATTCGATACGGCTGCCCGTGCCCAC
>NZ_JBSGBN010000003.1:71149-148723 GCF_053601275.1 Streptomyces sp. NPDC004752
GGCACCTCGAAGCCGACGGCACGGCGATCCCCCAAGGGGCGCGGGGAACTGCGCGACCAACCCCCACCAACCCGCACCCGAAACGAAAACCGAGGACCCAACAGACGGCTGCCCGTGCCCACGGCACCTCGAAGCCGACGGCACGGCGATCCCCCAAGGGGCGCGGGGAACTGCGCGACCAACCCCCACCAACCCGCACCCGAAACGAAAACCGAGGGCCCAGCAGACGAAAGCCGAGGACGCCAACAGCAGGACCCGCAAGCCATGAAGCCTGCGGGTCCTTCAGTCACGTACGCGGCTGAAGCCAGCGCAGCGTCACGCGGCCTTGGGCGCGTTGACGTCCGACGGCAGCGCCTTCTGCGCGACCTCGACGAGGGCGGCGAAGGCGTTCGCGTCGTTGACCGCAAGCTCGGCCAGGATCTTACGGTCGACCTCGACGTTGGCGGCCTTCAGACCCTGGATGAAGCGGTTGTAGGTGATGCCGTTGGCGCGAGCAGCGGCGTTGATGCGCTGGATCCACAGCTGCCGGAAGTCGCCCTTGCGCTTCTTGCGGTCGTTGTAGTTGTAGACCAGCGAGTGGGTGACCTGCTCTTTGGCCTTGCGGTACAGGCGCGAACGCTGACCGCGGTAGCCGGATGCCTGCTCGAGGATCGCCCGGCGCTTCTTGTGGGCGTTGACTGCCCGCTTGACGCGTGCCACTTGTTAACTCCTTGTAGCGGGGCCGTGGTGGTACTCACACAGCCCGGAAACGACTGGGTCCCGGTCCTGACGCGGGGCGCTCGGCTGCGAGCGCCCGTGTGTCACTTGCCGAGAAGCTTCTTGATCTTCTTGGCGTCGCCCGGGGCCATCTCGGCGTTGCCGGTGAGGCGACGCGTCACACGGGACGACTTGTGCTCAAGCAGGTGGCGCTTGCCGGAGCGCTCACGGAGCACCTTGCCCGATCCGGTGATCTTGAAGCGCTTGCTGGAACCGCTGTGCGTCTTGTTCTTCGGCATAGCGCCGTTTCTCCTCGTCGGTGGCGCTCCGATGCCCGGTTGCGAGAACCGGGCACAGCAGAGCGTCGCTCTTGTTTCGGTTATGTCCTGGGGACTCGCGTCCCCCGGGATCACGCCTCGGCGGAAGCCTCCGCAGGGGCCTCGGCGTCCACGTCCATGGCGCTGTCGGGGTCCGCGGCGTTCTGCGAGCGGCCCGGATGGGCCTTCGCGGTCGCCTTGCGGGCCTCCTGCGCCTGACGGGCCTCGGCCATCGCCTCGGTCTTCTTCTTGTGCGGACCGAGGACCATGATCATGTTGCGGCCGTCCTGCTTCGGGTTGGACTCGACGAAGCCGAGGTCCTGGACGTCCTCCGCGAGCCGCTGCAGCAGTCGGTAGCCCAGCTCGGGGCGGGACTGCTCGCGACCACGGAACATGATCGTGATCTTGACCTTGTCGCCCTGCTTGAGGAACCGGACGACGTGACCCTTCTTGGTGTCGTAGTCGTGCGGGTCGATCTTCGGCCGGAGCTTCATCTCCTTGATGACCGTGTGCGCCTGGTTCTTGCGCGCCTCACGGGCCTTCATGGCCGACTCGTACTTGAACTTCCCGTAGTCCATGAGCTTGCACACGGGCGGACGGGCGGTCGCCGCGACCTCGACCAGGTCCAGGTCGTACTCCTGCGCAAGCTCCAGTGCCTTCGCGAGCGGCACGATGCCGACCTGCTCGCCACTGGGACCGACAAGTCGCACCTCGGGAACGCGAATCCGGTCGTTGATGCGGGGCTCGGCGCTGATGGATCCTCCTCGGTAGCACCACGCGACGGTCTGGCGGACAGCCGCGTAACGTCTGTTTTCGTGAGACCTAACCGCGCCGAAGCAGAAAAAACGCCCCGGACGATCACAGGCGGGGCTCCTCGCACTACCGGAGCACCATCGCGATGACCGCGGGGCGCGCTTTCGGGCGACTCCATCGTCCGTACGGAACGATGGTGGCCGCCTGACCGGAGACCCGCCGCCTCAGAAGGCGGTCAGGTGGGAGATCGGAGCCTCCACTTGTGGGCCGGGCACAGTCGTGTCCGGCCGGTCGTTCCTTCAGGCTAGCAGCCCGGGGCCGGAACGGCGAACCGAGGCCGACTGGGGTCCGGTCCCGCGCGGCGCCTATCGTGTCCCGCATGAGTGAGACCTCCCCCTCCGGCACCGCCGAGCAGCCCGACTTCGACGAGATGGCGCGCGACATCGCCGAGGTCCCCGCGGTCGAGGTGATCGTGACGGTCGCCGTCAACCTGATGAGCGCCGCGGCCGTGAAGCTCGGGCTTGCCCCCCATGAAGGGGAGGGTGACAAGTACAAGGACCTCGACGAGGCCCGCAAGCTGGTGACCGCCCTCGCCGGCCTGCTGGACGCGAGCGCGACCGAGATCAGCTCCTTTCACGCGGCGCCGTTGCGTGACGGCCTGAAGTCGCTGCAGCTGGCGTTCCGCGAGGCGTCGATCGTCCCGGACGAGCCCGGCCAGGGCCCCGGCGAGAAGTACACCGGCCCCGTGTACGGCTAGCCCGTCCGGCGGTTCATCCGCGTACGTACAGGGGCTCGCCCGGGGGCGTGGTCCCGGCCGGCAGCAGCGCCAGGTCGAGGCCGTGCACCAGGCGGGCCCGCAGTGTCTCGTCGGCGGCGATGCGGCCCGCGACGGCACGGGCGGCCTCGGCGGGTTGCGCCGCCGGGTCGAGGACGAGGGCGAGGGTGCCGTCGGCCCGGCCGGCACCGAGGTGCGCGCGCAGCACGGCGGGCTCGGCGGCCACTGCGCTCCGTACCGCCTCCCGCACGGCGGGGTCGGCGAGCGGGTCGGCCGTCGTACGGCCCTCGGCCAGCGCGAGCAGCGCGGGGCCGGTCAGTTCGAAGGGCACCGGGCCGGACATGTCCAGCACGACCGTGTCGGCCTTCTCGTGCGCGGCGGCCTGCAGCGCCTGGTGCAGCGGTACGGCGACGGGCCTGGCGGCCGGGTCCCAGCGGGCCAGCGACGCGGTGGAGGTGAAGGCGGGCAGAGCGGTACGGGATCCGGCCCGCAGGGTCGGCACGGCCATGTCGCTGGTCTTCTCGCGGCGCAGCCCCTGCTCGTCCTCCTCCGCCTCGCCCAGGACGGCCACGACCGGAACGAGCAGCCGGGCTCCCTTGAGCGCCTCCAGGACGGGACCCACGGCGGTGCGGTCCTCGGCCCAGGCGGCGAGCGCGGCGCTCAGCCTGGGGTCGGCGGATCCGTCGTCGTCGGGGAAACCGGGGTCGGGAATGTTCTTGTTCGCCACGGTCGACGACCCTATCGGGGGGCTGCCGCGGGGCTTGTGCGGGCCCCGAAAACTCGCGGTCACGGATCTCACCGGAATCTCAGCCGTCACTGACGAGCTTCTCAGCCGCGTCCAACGGCCTGCACAGTCCGCGCCCCGAGCATCGCCGGCATGGAGTCCCGCAGAACCCGCCGACGCGGCCGGTCCCTTCCGTCCGTGCGCCGTCCGTCCAGACGCCGTCCGCCGGCGCACACCGCGCACACCGGGCTCGCGGTGATCGCGGTACTCGCGGGGCTCGCCATCGTGGGGACGACGGCCGGCGGGACGGTGTATGTGTCGGCGCGGGCGCACTCCGGCGGCGGGGACATATCCTCGGCGGCGTCGCCGTCGGCCTCCTCCTCGGCCCCGGCGGGCGAGGAGGAATCGGTGCGGCCGGTGACGGAACCGACGGTGGACCGGGACACGCTGCTGAGCACGGCGATGGCGGCGCTGGCCGTCCCGTCGGGCGCACGGGTGGCGGCGGCCGTGCTCGACCTGGACTCCGGCGAGCGCGCCGTCCATGGCGACGCGACGTTCGACACGGCGAGCATCGTCAAGGTCGACATCCTGGCGGCGCTGCTGCTCCAGGTACAGGACGCGGGACGGCGCCTCACCGCGGCGGAGCGGGCCCATGCCACGAAGATGATCGAGAACAGCGACAACGACTCGGCGTCGGCGCTGTGGCGGAGCATCGGCGGCGCGGACGGGCTCGACGCGGCGAACGAGCGCTTCGGGCTGACGGACACGACCGGCGGCGACGGCCCGCTGTGGGGGCTGACCCAGACCACGGCGGCCGATCAACTCACGCTGCTCCAGCAGGTGTTCCGGGACGAGTCGGAGCTGAGCGAGGCGTCGCGGGAGTATCTCCAGGGGCTGATGGAGACCGTCGAGTCCGATCAGCGGTGGGGTGTCTCGGCGGTGGCCGACGGCTCCGGGTGGGCCCTGAAGAACGGCTGGCTCGCGCGCAGCACGACCGGGCTGTGGGACGTGAACAGCATCGGCCGGGTGCGGGTGGACGGCACCGCGTATCTGGTGGCCGTGCTGACGGAGGGCACCGCGTCCCAGGCGCGCGGCATCGAGCTGGTCGAGGCGGCTGCGCGGGCCGCGGTGTCGACGTTCACCGGGCAGCCGACCCCGGCCACGACATCCGCCCACCCCTCAGCGACACCGACCTCATCGGCGCCCCCGGCAGGGTAGCCCCCGCGCGGCCACCCACCCCATCAACGGCCCCGGCACACCGTCCCGGCGTGGGCGCCCGTCCGGCCAGCGGTCCCGGCACGGCAGGCCCAGCGCGGCCACCCATCCCATCAACGGCCCCAGCACGACAGTCCCAGAGCAGACGCCCAACTCGCCAACGGTCCCAGCAAGACGATCCCGGCGCGGATACCCAACCGGCCAGCGATCCCGGCACGGCAGACCCAGCACGCCCACCCACCCCATCAACGGCCCCAGCACGACAGTCCCAGAGCAGACGCCCAACTCCTCAACGGGCCCGGCAAGACGATCCCGGCGTGGGCTCCGGGTCGTCAGCGTTCCGGCCACGCAGACCAAGCACGACCACCAACTCCCTCAACAGCACCCCCGCCAACGCGGGCCTGGCGCGACCGCCGGACTCGTCAACACCCCCGCCAACGCGACCCCGGCGCGACCGCCGATCTCGTCGGCACGCCCGCCAATACAACCCCAGGACAACCACCCACTCCCTCAACACCCCCGCCAACGCGGTCCCGTTGGAGCCGCCGGGGTCGTCGGCGGGCACGGCGAGGTGATCCCGGCGCGGGGGTATCCGCGGGCGTTGGTCGGCTGGGGGCGGGGTTCCCGGAGGGCAGGCCCTGGGATCAGCGCTCCGTTGTGCGTCGGCCGCGCCACAGGACCACCGCGGCCACCAGCAGCACCCCGCCGATGCCGCCCGCGAGGGGGCCCGCCCAGTCCGCGGTGTCCCCGGCCTGCTTGGCGGCGTCCGGGCCGGGCCCGAAGTACTTCTCGCCGTACACCGCCGAGTGCAGACCCTGTGGCTTGAGCCGGCCGGCCGCGCCGATCGCGGCGGCGGGGTCGACGAGGCCGAAGCCGCGCGAGTCGTCCCGGCCGCCGCTCGGCGCGTCCCGGGCGGTCTCCTCCAGGAGCCGTTTGATCTGGGCCGGGGTGAGGCCCGGGTGGGCCGCCCTGATGAGCGCGACGGCACCCGAGACGAACGCGGAGGCGGCGCTGGTCCCCCAGCCCTCGTAGTACTTGTGGTCCGGGTCGGCGATGACGATGTCGACGCCGGGCGCGCTGACCGTGGCGTACCAGCGCCGGGTGGAGAAGTCGGCACGGGTGTCGTAGCGGTCGACGGCGGTCGCGGCGATCACACCCGGATAGGCGGCCGGGTAGGAGATGTGGTCACCCTTGTCGCCGCCGTTCCCGGCGGAGGCGACGACGACCACGCCCTTCTTCAGGGCGTACTGCACGGCCTCGTCCTCGCTCGGCTCCGGGTGCGCGGAGTCGGAGTCGTCGCCGAGCGAGAGGTTGATGACGTCGGCGCCGTGATCGGCGGCCCAGCGGATGCCCTCGGCGAGGGCGTTGCCACGGGTGGAGCGGGCCTTGGCACGGGCCGAGTCGTCGTCCTCAAGGATCACCCGGACGGGCAGGATCCTGGCCTCGGGGGCGATGCCCATGACGCCGTCGGCGTTGCCGGGTCCGTGGCCGTGCGCCGCGATGATGCCGGCCATGGCCGTGCCGTGCTTGGCCCAGGCGACATCGCCGGGCTCGGCGCCGAAGCCGACGAAGTCCTTGGTGGGCAGGACGTTCCCGGCGAGATCGGGGTGGTCGGCGTCGACTCCGGTGTCCAGGACGGCGACGGTGACGCCCTTGCCCTTGGTGGTGCGCCAGACCTCGTCGGTGTGCAGGGCGGACAGGGCCCACTGCTGGGCGCGTATGCCGTCGGCGTGCGCGACGGTGGACGGCAGGAGGGCGAGTGCGCCGGCGAGCAGGAGACTCAGTGCCGTGCCGGTCGTGCGCGGGCGGTGGCCGCCCTTCGTTCGCCTCATGAGGGCTTCTCCGTGGCCGGGCTGACGGTCTGGCGCAGGCGTCGTTCGATGCGGTCGGCGAGGCCCTGGGCCTCCTGGCCGAGGCCCGCCTGGGCGGGGGCGGTGGTGGCACCGGACTGCTGGGCGTCCGCGGCGGGCTGGGGCGCGTCGACGGTGCGGCCGTCGGCCCAGCCGGAGACGGCGTAGGCCACGACGGGGGCGTCGGTGAGCACCGAGATGGTCCAGGAGGCGCGCTGCTTGTCGCCGAAGCCCGCGGCGAGGGTGTCCTTCGCGGCGTACGGGCGGGGCATCAGGTCGGTGCGGCGGTCCAGGCGCTCGTCCTTGAAGCGGGCGGCGAGGGCGGACATGGCGGCCGGGTCGGCCTTGGTGAACAGCAGACCGACGGTGGTGACATGGCTCTGGGTGGCGTCCGTGTAGGTGGCCCGCAGCAGCCGTTCGCAGCCGAGGGGGGCGAGGAGCCCCCGCAGCAGCGGGTCGAAGGCGTGCGCGCAGCCGCTGTCCGGGGCGACGGCGATCCGTGTCCAGGTCCGGTCGGCTCCGCCGGGTCCGGCGCCCTTGCCCTCGACGCTGGGCGGGAACAGTTCGTCCACGGGCATGCTGTGCCACAGGTCGCCGGCCGCGGCGAAACCGCTCGTGCTGCCCGCGGCACCGGCGTCACCGGTGAGCCAACTCCCGGTCACGGCACCGCCGATGAGGCCGAGGCCGAGGACCAGGCAGGCGGCGGCAGCGGCGGTACGGGGACGCAACCGCGCGCCCAGCGGCCGGGGCCGCGCCCGGTCGTCGTACCCCTCGGGCGCCGCGAACGACACGACGGGCCGCCCACCGCCGGGCGGCGGGTACGCGCTCCACGACAGCGCCGGGTCGGGGGTGATGGCGGATTCCGTCCGCCCCGGGAACGGCCCCGGGAAGTCATCGGGCCGCCAGGCCCCGACCCGCGGCCCGCCCGGAGCGGCGGCGGCGCCGGGCCGGACCGCGGGCCGCAGCGGCACGGCGGCCACGCCGGACCGTGCGGCAGGCGGCGGCGGTACGGGTCCCGGGCTGCCGTCCGAGCCGGACTCGCGCTCGGGATCGAGCTCGGGCTCAGGCGGCACCGGCCGCAGCCCGGCAGTCGACTCCGACGAGGTCCCGGCGGGCGGACCGGACGGCCGCGGCGGAACAACAGGCGGGCGTCCAGGACGCGGCGGAAACGCAGGCCGCCGCACATGCCGATCCGCCCCACCGGACCGCAACGAGCCGGAAGCCTCATCACGGCGCGGGCGGGAATCCATGGCCGGCGGGGCATCCGGGAAACGGGCCGAGGCAGGCGGCGGGGGCGGCCCGGCGGTCCGGCCCGCCTCGCCGTGCGACGTGGCGGAGGGCACGGCCGGGGACGCGGCGAGGTGCGGTGGAGGTGCGGGGTTCGCGGGTTTCGCCGTGTGTGGGACGTCGCCCGCCGTGTTCTCCGTGGTGCCGGTCCGCTCGGGATTCTCACCGATCCCGGCCCTCCCGGTCACCCCGGTCGCCCCGGTCCTCCCGGTCGCCCCGGCCTTCGCGGCTCTCTCACTGTTCTCGCTGGTCTCGCCGGTCTCGCTGGTCTTCGGGGGGCTCTCGGGGGTGTTCGTGGGGGTCGGGCGCGGAGGGATCGGGGCGTGGCGCGCTTCCGTGCTCATGCACCCCCCGTTTCCTCGTCCCCGGGCCGTCCCCTCGGTACGCGGGCGGTCCTGCTTCTCACCCGGGCCCGGTGCGGTCCGTCCCGGGCACGCATACCCGCACGGACGCAACGGCATCCCGGCGCGGGGCCGCGGCCGGTGGCGTTCCGTCGTACGTGCGCGTCACTCTACGGGTTGTTCCACGGCGAACGGGAACCAGTCCGCGACGCCGGGGCATCTGCCCGGAACATCCCCCTACCCTGCGGTAATCCCGTCTGGCAGGCTTCGGTCATGACCGCGCGACCCGCCGACCGGGCCCGTTACGACCGGGCCACCGCCCATCTGGACGCCCCACTCGCGATCGTGGACCTGGATGCCTTCGACTCCAACGCGGACGACCTCGTGCGCCGGGCCGGCGGGAAACCGATCCGTGTCGCCAGCAAGTCCGTGCGTTGCCGTGCCCTGCTCGAACGCGTCCTCGCGAGGGACGGCTTCCACGGCGTCCTGTCCTTCACCCTGGCCGAGTCGCTCTGGCTGGCGCGTTCCGGGTTCGACGACGTCCTGCTCGGCTACCCGTCCGCCGACCGGTCCGGTTTCGCCGAGCTGACCGCCCACCCCAAGCTGGCCGCCGCCGTCACCGTCATGATCGACGACCCGGCCCAGCTCGACCTCATCGACGCCTCCCGCGCCGGCGGCGGCGAAGTCGTGCGCGTCTGCCTGGAGTTGGACGCGTCGCTGAGGCTGTTCGGCGGCCGACTGCGGGTCGGGGCGCTGCGCTCGCCGCTGCACTCCCCCGACCAGGTCGCCGAGTTGGCGCGGGCGGTGGTGCGGCGCCCCGGTTTCACGCTCGTGGGGATCATGGCGTACGAGGGCCATATCGCCGGCGTGGGTGACTCGGTCGCCGGCCGGCCGCTGCGCTCGCGGGCCATCCGGCTGATGCAGGCGACCGCGCGGCGTGAGCTGGCCGAGCGGCGGGCCGCCGTGGTGCGGGCCGTCCGGGCGGTGGCGCCCGGCCTGGAGTTCGTCAACGGCGGCGGCACGGGCAGCGTGCAGCACACGGCCGCCGAGGACGCCGTCACCGAGATCGCCGCCGGTTCGGGGCTGTATGTGCCGCGCCTGTTCGACAACTACACGTCGTTCACGGGCCGTCCGGCGGCGCTGTTCGCGTTGCCGGTCGTGCGCCGGCCGGGCGTCGGGGTGGTGACGGTGCTCGGCGGCGGCTATCCGGCCTCCGGCGCGGCCGGGGCGGACCGGCTGCCGGTGCCGTATCTGCCGCGGGGGCTGCGTTACGACCCGCAGGAGGGGCCGGGCGAGGTGCAGACGCCGCTGCTCGGTGCGCCCGCCGACGATCTGCTCGTCGGCGACAAGGTGTGGTTCCGGCACGCCAAGGCCGGTGAGCTGTGCGAGCGGTTCGAGGTGCTGCACCTGGTCGAGGGGGACGCGGTGACGGCGGCCGTGCCCACCTACCGGGGCGAGGGCCACACGTTCCTGTGACGGGTCAGCTCGACGGGCCGAGGCTGCTGCCGACGCCGCCGCCGGTGTCCGCGTCGCCCACTGTCCGGATGCCCCGGGTGATCTCGTCCATGTCGGACAGCGGGGGCCCGTCGGGGCCCGCGTCGAAGACGAAGCGGACGATGACGGGCGCCTCGGTGCCGACGCTGGACGGGAAGGCCAGGGACTGGACGTAGCCGCCGGGCCCCTTGGCCGTCGTGATCCGCCAGCGCACGTAGTACCCGGCGCGGCCGGCGACCGCGACCTGCCCCGAGGCGACGAGCCGATGGGACTCGATGCCGTCGAAGGGCCGCTGCCCGATGGCGTTCTCGTCGTATGCGGTGTCCGCGGCATCGGAGATGTCCTTCTTGACGAGCGCTTCGGGCGAGGTCCCGTCGGCGGCGCTCGCGGTGCGGGTGCTGACCAGGCCGTGCCGGCACAGGCCGACGCCCGCCGGGCAGTCGTAGGTGCCGTCCGTGGTCATGACGACGTCCTGGTCGGCGACGTACTGCGGGCGCACCCAGCCGTCGGGCAGCGGCAGCGTGATGCCGTTGAGCTGGTCGACGACCACGCCGGGGTCGTCGACCGAGGAGCCGGAGGCCGACGGCGGGTCGGACGGCGACGGCGACGAGGGCTGCGGGTCGCTGGGGATGGGCGTGGCCGAGGTGTTCGCCTCGGTGGCACCGTCGCCCTGGTGGTCCGTGCGGAGCACCAGGGCGCCGGTGACGATCGCCGCGACCAGCACGGCGCCGGCGGTGACCAGCGCGACCGTCTTCGCCCGCCCGAAGGCGCGGTCCGGGGCCGCCGACGGGACCGGCGCTCCGGGCGAGCGGCGGTGCTCGGTCCAGGCGCTGCCGTCCCACCAGCGTTCCAGCTGCGGGGAGTTCGGGTCGGGGTACCAGCCGGGCGGCGGCGTCATGCTCATCCCGGCACTGTAGGCCGGGGGTCCGTGTCGCGTACACGGTGTCCGACCCGCGGGCGGGCGCGGTCCGGTCACATGGGGGTGACGTACGCGCCGGAGATCCCGCCGTCCACCAGGAAGTCGCTGGCGTTGACGAAGGAGGAGTCGTCGCTGGCGAGGAAGGCGACGGCGGCGGCGATCTCCTCGGCCTCGGCGAACCGGCCGAGCGGGATGTGCACCAGGCGGCGGGCGGCCCGCTCGGGGTCCTTGGCGAACAGCTCCCGCAGCAGCGGGGTGTTGACCGGGCCCGGGCACAGCGCGTTGACCCGGATGCCCTCCCGGGCGAACTGCACGCCGAGTTCGCGGGACATGGCGAGCACCCCGCCCTTGGAGGCGGTGTAGGAGATCTGCGAGGTGGCCGCGCCCATGCGGGCCACGAAGGAAGCGGTGTTGATGATGGATCCCCGGCGCTGGCGGCGCATATAGGGGATGGCGGCCTTGCAGCACAGGTAGACGGAGGTGAGGTTGACCTCCTGGACGCGTTTCCATGCCTCCAGGCCGGTCTCCAGGATGGAGTCGTCGTCGGGTGGGGAGATGCCCGCGTTGTTGAAGGCGACGTCGACGCTGCCGTAGGTGTCGTACGCCGCCTTGAACAGCGCCTCGACCTGCTCGGGGTCGGTGACGTCGACTTTCACGAACGGCCCGCCCAGTTCGTCGGCGGCGGCCTTGCCGCGGGTCTCGTCGACATCGCCGCAGACGACGTGGGCGCCCTCGGAGGCCAGTCGGCGGGCGGTGGCGAGGCCGATGCCGCTGCCCGCTCCGGTGACGACGGCGGTACGGCCGATCAGTCGGCGGCAGATGATCTCAGGGGTCTCGGCGGTCACTGTGCGGGGCCCTCCGTGCTGATGAAGACGTTCTTGGTTTCGGTGAAGGCGGTCAGGGCGTCCGGGCCCAACTCGCGGCCGAGGCCGGACTGCTTGACGCCGCCGAACGGGGTCCAGTAGCGGACGCCGGAGTGGGAGTTGACGGACAGGTTGCCGGCGCGGACGGCCCGCGAGACCCGCAGGGCGCGGCCGAGGTCCCGGGTCCACAGGGAGCCGGCCAGGCCGTAGGGGGTGTCGTTGGCGAGGCGGATCGCGTCGGCCTCGTCGGTGAAGGGCAGCAGCACGGCGACCGGACCGAAGATCTCCTCGCGGGCCGCGGCCGAGTCGGGTCGCTCCCCGGTGAGCACGGTCGGCGGGAACCAGTAGCCGGGTCCCTCGGGGGCGGTGCCGCGCAGGGCGGGCGCGTCGGCGGGGACGAAGGACCGTACGCGGTCGCGTTGCCGGGCGGAGATCAGGGGGCCCATCTGGGTCTTCGGGTCGGCCGGGTCACCCACCACGACGGCGGCCAGCTCGTCCGCCAGCAGCTCGCGGATCTGGTCGTGCACCGACTCCTGCACCAGGATCCGGGTGCGGGCGCAGCAGTCCTGGCCGGAGTTGTCGAGGAAGGAGAACGGGTCGACGGCGGCCGTGAGGTCGGCGTCGGCGAAGACGATGTTGGGGCTCTTGCCGCCGAGTTCGAGGGTGACCGGTTTGACCAGGCGGGCGCACCGCTCCATGACCTCGCGGCCGGTGCGGGTGGAGCCGGTGAACACGATCTTCGCCACGTCGGGGTGGTCGACGAGTGCCCGGCCGGTGATGCGGCCGTGTCCGGGCAGCACCTGGAAGAGGTGGTCGGGCAGGCCCGCCTCCAGGGCGAGTTCGGCGAGCCGGAGCGCGGTGAGCGGGGTGGTCTCGGCGGGCTTGAGGACGACGGCGTTGCCCGCGGCGAGAGCCGGGAAGCTGCCCCAGGCGGCGATGGGCATCGGGAAGTTCCAGGGCGCGATGACCCCGACCACGCCCAGCGGCTCCTGGAAGGTGACGTCCCAGCCGCCGGGTACGGGGATCTGCCGGCCGAGGAGCCGTTCGGCGCCGCCTGCCGCGTACAGCAGCAGGTCGCGGGCGTTGCCGGCCTCCCAGCGGGCGTTGCCGGGCAGATGACCGGCCTCGCGGACCTCCAGCCGCGCCAGTTCCTCGATGTGGGTGTCGACGGTGTCGGCGAAGCGGCGCAGCAGCCGGGCCCGGTCGGCGGGCGCGAGGGCGGCCCAGCGTGCCTGTGCCCTCGCGGCCCGTACGACGGCGGCGTCGACGTCGGCCGCGGTGGCGGCGGGGACGGTGGCGACGACTTCTTCGGTGGCGGGGTTGTGTACCTGGATTTCGGGTTCGGGGGGCAGCTCGTCGCACGAGTCGTATGCGTCGTATGCGTCGGACACAGCGGGCCTCACATGCGTTCGAAGGAGCGGCGCAGCTCCCAGTCGGTGACGGCGGCGTCGAAGGCGTCCAGTTCGACGCGGGCCAGGTTGCGGTAGTGGTCGACGACCTCGTCGCCGAAGGCGGCCCGGGCGATCGGGCTGGCCGTCCAGAGCGCGGCGGCCTCCCGCAGGGTGGTGGGGACATGTGCGAACCCGGCGGTGTAGGCGTTGCCGGGGCAGGGCTCGGGCAGTTCCAGTTTCCGTTCGATGCCGTACAGCCCGGCCGCCACCAGGGCGGCGACCGCGAGGTGCGGGTTGACGTCACCGCCGGGCAGCCGGTTCTCGAAGCGCAGGGAGCGGCCGTGGCCGACGACGCGCAGGGCGCAGGTGCGGTTGTCGTGGCCCCAGGCGACGGCGGTCGGGGCGAACGAGCCGGGCTGGAAGCGCTTGTAGGAGTTGATGTTGGGCGCGTACAGGAGGGCGAAGTCGCACAGGGCCGCCAGCTGTCCGGCGAGGAAGTGCCGCATGACGTCGGTCATCCCGTCGGGCCCGGCCATCGCGCTGCCGCCGTCGGTGTCGGCGAGCGAGAGGTGGATGTGGCAGGAGTTTCCCTCGCGCTCGTTGTACTTGGCCATGAACGTGATCGAGACGCCCTCCTGGGCGGCGATCTCCTTGGCGCCGGTCTTGTACACGGCGTGCTGGTCGCAGGTGACCAGGGCCTCGTCGTAGCGGAAGGCGATCTCGTGCTGGCCGGGGTTGCACTCGCCCTTGGCCGATTCGACGGTGAGCCCGGCACCGGCCATGTCGTTGCGCAGGCGGCGCAGCAGCGGCTCGATGCGGCCGGTGCCGAGGATGGAGTAGTCGACGTTGTACTGGTTGGCCGGGGTCAGCCCGCGGTAGCCCGCGTCCCATGCCTGCTCGTAGGTGTCCTTGAAGACGATGAACTCCAGCTCGGTGCCGACCTGGGCGGTGTAGCCGAGCCGGGCGAGCCGCTCCAGCTGGGTGCGCAGGATGTGGCGGGGCGCGGCGGCGACCGGGGAGCCGTCCGCCCAGGCCAGGTCGGCGACGACCAGGGCGGTGCCGGGGTGCCAGGGGATGCGGCGCAGGGTGTTCAGGTCGGGGTGCATGGCGAAGTCGCCGTAGCCGTTGTCCCAGGAGGACATGGCGTAGCCGTCGACCGTGTTCATCTCGGCGTCGACGGCAAGCAGATAGGCGCAGCCCTCGGCGCCGTGGCGGAGCACCTCGTCCAGGAAGAAGCGGGCGGCGAACCGCTTGCCCTGGAGCCGCCCTTGCATGTCGGGGAAGGCCAGCACGACAGTGTCGATCTCACCGCTCGCGACGAGGGCGTGCAGTTCCTCGATGCCGAGCGGCGGTGTGCGGTCTGCCACGGGAGAGTCTCCTTCGGCTTCTTCGGCCGGCCGGGAGCCATAAGGTATTGCCGATAACCATTGGTTGGGAAGGGGGCACGACGGGATGGCGCGGGACACGCGGCGGGGGAGGCCGGACGACCGGCTCGCGCCGGTGCTGCGGCCGGTGCGGGCGGGCAACGGCTTCGAGGCGGCGCTGGAGCAGATCCTTCAGGTCGTGCGGCTGGGTCTGGTGCCGGGCGGCGAGCGGCTGCCCGCCGAGCGGGAGTTGGCGCAGCGGCTCGGGATCAGCCGGGTGACGCTGCGCGAGGTGCTGAAGGTGCTCCAGGACCAGGGGCTCGTGGAGTCCCGGCGGGGGCGCTACGGCGGCACGTTCGTGCTGCCCCGGCCGGACGCGGGCGGCGAGGACGAGCTGCGGCGCCGGGTCGCGGCGGTCGACATCGACGATGTGCTCCGGTTCCGGGAGGTTCTGGAGGTGGGCGCGGCGGGGCTGTGCGCGGCGCACCCGCCGGCCGGCGGTGCGGCGGAGCGGCTGCGGGCGGCGCTGGCCCGCACGCACGACGCGCCGCCGGCCGAGTACCGGCGGCTGGACACCCTGTTCCATCTCACGCTGGCCGAGTTGTCCGGCTCGCCGACGCTGGCCGCGCAGTACGCGGCGGTCCGGGCGACGGTCAACGACCTGCTCGACTGCATCCCGCTCCTCGTCCGCAACCTGGAGCACTCCCAGCGCCAGCACACGGCACTGGTCGAGGCGGTCCTGGACGGCGACGCGGACCGGGCCCGGGAGACGATGCGAGAACACTGCGCGGGAACGGCGGCACTGCTACGGGGGTTCCTGGCATGAGGGGCTCGGCGCGGCACCGAGCGGAGGGAGCGCGCGACCCGGTGCGGGCGCCATCCGGCGGTGAAAGGGGCGGGTGGGGCGCACACCCGGTGCGGGCGAGCGGACGAGGATTCACCCAGCCGGACACACACCCCGCCGACCGACACCATCAGGCAGACACACACCCGGCCGACCGACACCATCGGGCAGACACCCACACCACCCACCGACGAGACCGCCGAACAGGCACCCTCCGCACGCGGTGGCCCGCTGGGAGCCGTCCCCGACGGCACCGCCCCTGACCGCTCGACGCGGCAGTGTCCTGTCGTCGCCTGCCGGACAGGGGCTTGCTCGCGATCGGATTCGCGGTAAAGGTATGCGTGCTAGCCATTGAGGGGGCGGAGGAGGGTGTCATGGCGGACCGGCCGTTGATCGGGGTCAGTACGTATCTGGAGTCCGGGGCATGCTGGGGGGGTTGGGAGCTGGCGGCGGCGCTGCTGCCGGCCGGTTATCCGCGGCTGGTGCAGCAGGCCGGCGGGCTGGCCGCGATGCTGCCGCCGGACGGACCCGAGCACGCCGCGGCCATCGTGGCACGGCTGGACGGACTGGTGATCGCGGGTGGGCCGGACGTCGAACCGGTCCGCTACGGCGCCGTGCCCGACCCGCGGACCAATCCGCCGGACCGCGCCCGGGACGCCTGGGAACTCGCCCTGATCGACGCCGCGTTGGCCGCGGACGTGCCGCTGCTCGGGATCTGCCGGGGCATGCAGCTGCTGAACGTCGCGCTCGGCGGCACGCTGGTACAGCATCTGGACGGGCACGCCGAGGTGCCGGGGGTCTTCGGCCGGCACCCCGTCAAGCCGGTCCCCGGCACGCGGTACGCCGGCATCGTCCCGGAGGAGACCTCCGTACCCACGTTCCACCACCAGGCCGTGGACCGGCTCGGCAGCGGGCTCGTGGCCTCGGCGCACGCGGCGGACGGGACGGTCGAGGCGATCGAGCCCTCGGAACCCGCCGGCTGGGTGCTGGGCGTGCAGTGGCATCCGGAGATGGGCGAGGACCTGCGGGTGATGCGGGCGCTGGTGGCGGCGGCCGGACCGCCGAAACGTCCCGGGGCGGCCGACTGAACGGTTCCCGGTCAGCCGCGGGTCAGCGACAGCAGCTCCCGGGCCGGGCCCGTCGGCCGGTGCCCCGTCCGCCAGACCGCGCGCAGATCACGGCCGAGGGACATGTCCCGCACGGGGATGCGGACCAGACGGCGCAGGCCCAGCTCCTCCCGTACCGCGAGTTCGCTCAGGACCGCGGGTCCGGCGCCGCTGACCGCGGACGCCTTGACCGCCGTGGTGGAGGACAGCTCGATCAGCGGGCGGGCGAGACCGCCCAGGGCGGCGTCCAGGACCTGGCGGGTGCCCGAGCCGCGCTCGCGCAGGATCAGCGGGGTACCGGCCAGCTCGTCCGCGGCCAGCGGGCTCCGGCGGCGGGCCCAGGGGTGCGCGGGGGCGGTCACGACGATCAGGTGGTCGTGCCCGATGACCGCGGAGTCCAGGCCCGCGGGGACCGTGAGGCCCTCCACGAAGCCGAGGTCCGCCTCGTCCGCGAGCAGCCGCTCGGCCACCGCCGTCGAGTTCCCGGCCAGCAGGGAGACCGCCGTGTCCGGGCGCCCCGCGCGCAGGGCCAGCAGCCAGCCCGGCAGCAGATACTCGGCGATCGTCATGCTGGCCGCCACCCGCAGCCGCGAGTCCCGCCGGTCCCGCAACGCCTGCGCGCCCGCGTCGAACGCCTCGGCCGCCTCCACGATCCGCCGTGCCCAGTCGGTCACCAGCACCCCCGCGTCGGTGAGGCGGGAGCCACGCGGCGAGCGGTCCACCAGGGCCACGCCCAGCTGCCGCTCCATGGAACGGATCCGGCTGCTGGCCGCCGGCTGACTGACGCCCAGCTCCCGGGCCGCCGCGCCGAGACTGCCGGTACGGGCCACCGCCAGCAGCAGTTCCAGCGCGCCGAGATCGGGCACCCGATGGCCCAGCGATCCCGGCCCGCGCCGCCGCCGCTCCTCCGCTTCACTCATAAGACCAGGTTATGCCCTGATAGAGACGGACTCCCTGGTCGCGGTCCGCACCTCGCGCCACGGTGGACCCATGGTCACCGCAGCCCAGCCCCAAGTCCTCCGCCGCGCCCCGCGCGTCCGCCATCTCGGCCCCCACTGGTACGCCGCCGTCATGGGCACGGCGGCGGTCGGCTCCGCCGGCGCCGTGCTTCCCTGGCACACCGGCCTGTTCCGCACCGGCTGCGCGGCTGTCTGGGCCCTGTCGCTCGGGCTGCTGGTGGTCCTCCTCGCCGCCCGCGCCCGGCACTGGACGCACCACGGCGACCAGGCCCGGGCCCATCTCCTCGACCCGGCGACGGCGCCCTTCTACGGCTGTCCGTCCATGGCGCTGCTGGCGGTCGGCGGCGGCGCCATGACCGTCGGGCGGGAGTGGCTCGGGGTGTCGGGCGCCGTCGCCCTGGACGCCGTGCTGTTCGTCGCCGGCACCGTCGTGGGGCTCGCGGCGACTGTGACGGTCCCGTACCTGATGGCGGTCCGCCATCGGATCGAGCCCGGGCAGATCTCCCCGGTGTGGCTGCTGCCGCTCGTCGCGCCCATGGTGTCGGCCGCGCTCGGCCCGCTGCTCGTGCCGCACCTGCCGCCGGGGCAGCCCCGTCAGACCCTGCTCCTCGCGTGTTTCGCCCTGTTCGGGCTCAGCCTGCTCGCGACCCTGCTGATGCTGCCCCTCGTGTTCGCCCGGCTGATCGTCTCGGGCCCGCTTCCCCTCGCGCTGACCCCGACACTGTTCCTGGTGCTGGGGCCGCTCGGGCAGTCCACCACCGCCGTGGGCGCCTTCGCGGATGTCGCGCCGGGGGTCGTGGCGGCCCCGTACGACCGCGGCTTCGTCGTGCTCGCCGTCCTGTACGGGGTGCCGGTGATGGGTTTCGCGCTGTTGTGGCTGGCGTTCGCCACGGCCCATGTGGTGCGGGCCGGGCGGCGCGGCATGGGGTTCACGATGAGCTGGTGGGGGTTCACCTTCCCGGTGGGCACCTGTGTCACCGGTGCCGCAACGCTGGCCCGGCACACCGGGCTGGCCGCCTACCACTGGCTGACGGTCGCCCTGTACGGGGTGCTGGTCGCCGCCTGGGCGGCTGCCGCCGTGGGCACGGTCCGCGGGCTGGTCAGCGGTGAACTGCTCGCAGAGCCCCGGACAGCACCCGCGGCGCCTGGGCCAGTGACGGGCCGTACCACGTCAGATGCCGTCCGCTGACCAGGGCCCAGGGCAGCCCCGGGAAGGACTCGGGGCCGTCGGCGGCCGTGAAGCGGTACGGCTCGTCGGGCAGGACGACAAGGTCGGGCGCGGCGGCCCGCAGCTCGTCCAGCGGGATCCGCGGATAACGGTCGGCGTGCCCTGCATGGATGTTGTCCACGCCCAGGCGGGCGAGCACATCGCCGGCGAAGGTGTCCCGGCCGAGCACCATCCACGGCCGTCGCCAGACCGGCACGACCGCCTTCGCGCGAAGCGCGGGCACCGGCGGCGCCGACCATGCCTCCTCGGCCTCGTCCAGCCATCGCGGCCGGGCCGGGGCACCGCACGCGGTCAGCACACGGGCCAGCTCCCCCCATGCCTGCGGCACGCTGCGCACCTCGGTGACCAGCACCGTCAGGCCCGCGGCGCGCAGGGCGTCCAGGTCGGGGGCGCGGTTCTCCTCCTCGTTGGCGATCACCAGGTCGGGGGCGAGGGCGACGATCCGGTCCACCTGCGGATTCTTGGTGCCGCCGACGCGGGTGACGGGGAGTTCCGCCGGGTGTGTGCACCAGTCGGTGGCGCCGACCAGCACGCCGGGGACGGTCTCGGCGACCGCCTCGGTGAGGGACGGGACGAGGGAGACGACGCGCATCATGCGCTCCACGGGGCGTGCCCGGAAGGGGTACGGGAAGCCGCGGGCCCGGCCACGACGCCGCGGCGGCCCTCGGACGGCGCGACATGTGCGGAAACACGACGGAGGTCACGCGCACCGTTCAGCGGGGCCGGTCAGCGGGGCCGGTCGTGGACGGCCTCGATGTGCTCGGCCACCGCGACCACGATCACGCGGGTGTCGGGCACCGTGGCGCGCCAGCGGTGGCGCACCCCGCCCGTGAGGTAGAGGGTGTCACCGCGGCCCAGGCGGTAGGCGCGGCCCTCGGCCTCTATCTCCACCGCGCCGTCGGCGACGTACAGCAACTCGTCGTTGCGGTGCTGGAATTCACGGCCCGCGTCATGGTCACCGGTGAACTCCGAGGCGTGCAACTGGTGGTGACCGCGCACCAGCGAGCGCACCCGGGGATTGAAGTCCGCCTCGACGATCTCGCCGCGTACGACGTCGACGCTGCACGCCGGGTCGGCGGCGGCGAGGAGTTCGACGGCCGTGGTGCGCAGCGCGTCGGCCACCTTCTCCAGGGAGCCGGTGCTGGGGCGTGCCCGGTCGTTCTCGATCTGGCTCAGGAAGGGCACCGACAGACCGCTGCGCTCCGCCACGACGGCGAGGGTCAGCTCCAGCGCACGGCGCCGCCGCCGGACGGCCGCACCCACTCGGACGGGCTGTTGTTCCTTGTGGTCGCCCATCGCTCCGGCTCCCTCCTCCGCTCGTCGTGCCGCTGCCTCGGGGTCCGGCGTCG
Source organism: Streptomyces sp. NPDC004752 (assembly GCF_053601275.1). NCBI lineage: Bacteria > Bacillati > Actinomycetota > Actinomycetes > Kitasatosporales > Streptomycetaceae > Streptomyces > Streptomyces sp. NPDC004752. Next base: position 90,625 of record NZ_JBSGBN010000003.1, read on the forward strand.
GGCCCCCTTGCCCTGTTGGGTTCTCTGCACCCTACGCATGCTCGGCAAACCGTTTCATGCGGCCGTCACATCCACGTAAACGTCGGTAAGCACGACCCTCACGGTTCGCGCCAGCGGGCGGGCGGTCCGCCGATCCGTCCGGCCGACCGCGGGGCGGTGGGCCCATGGCGACCAGCTCCCGGAGCCGTGGCGCGACCGCTGACCCTCGATCAGCACCAGATCGCACCTCTTTTGTTCAATGCGCTGGAAGCTCCCGGTGTTCCCCGCCCGCGCCCCGGATCCGCAGGGCGCGGTGGAGCCGCTGGTCAGGGCGGGTATGGCGGATGGCGAGACAGGTGCGGGACGGGCCCGGTGGACAACCGGCCGGAGGATGGACCGAGCCACGGTCCGCCGTGGGCGCGGTCGGCGGCCCGGCCGGGGTCAGCGCGTGCTCGGGCCGGGCCGTAGCGCTCTGTGGTTGGCCGGATCCTTCTCGTGGGCGGTGGCACGCCGGCGGCCCCGGCGCCGAGGAGCAGCAGAGCAGGAGAAGCAGAACCGGACCAGGAGAACGGGTGGAGCAGAACCAGTGGAGCAGAACGGGTGGAGCGGTGGCCACGCCTCGCGACGCGACCACCGCTCCACCCGTCGGCGGACCTGAGTACGGTGCTCAGGACACCGGGGCCAGCTTGTCCTCAAGCCCCGGCTGGGCGTCCAGCCACTGCCGTGCGGACGCCTTCTCGTTCCCGGCGCCGCCCTTCTGTACCGCGACCTCCAGGGAGGCGAGCTGCTCCTCGGTCAGCTTGAAGTTCTTCAGCCAGCCGGAGAACTCCGGGAAGTCCTGGCTGAAGGTCTTCTTGCCCACCATGTGGATCCGCTCGCCCGCGCCCCAGGCGCCCTCGGGGTCCTTCAGCTTCTTCAGGTCGTACTTCCCGTACGCCCAGTGCGGCGACCACAGCGTCACCACCACCGGCTCACGCTTCCTGATCGACCGGTCCAACTCCGCCAGCATCGAGGACGTACTGGACGACACCACCTTGTACTCACCCTCCAGCCCATAAGCCTTCAGGACCTTGCTGTTCAGCGTCCCCATCTCCCCGGCACTCGCCTCAATACCGATGATCTTCCCGCCGAACTTCTTCCCCTGACCCTTCAGATCGGCCAGCGAATCAATCCCCTTCACATACGACGGAACCGACAACTCCAACGACGTCGGCCCGTACCACGACCCCAGATCCTCCAACCGCGAACCGTACTTGTCCCAATACGCCTTGTGCGTCGTCGGCAGCCACGCGTCCAGTTGGACGTCCATCTGGCCCTGGGCGAGGGAGCTGTAGAGCGGGCCCGGGTCCAGTTGCTTGAGGGTCGGCTTGTAGCCGCGGTCCTCCAGGATGTTCTGCCACAGGTAGCTGCTGGCGATGGCCTCGTCCCACGGGAAGTACCCCATGCTGACGGTCTTGCCCGCGTCCTTGCCCTGTTTCCCTGCGCCGCTTCCGGGGACCGGGGCGAGCTGGTCGACGAGGCCGGGGTTCTTCTTCAGCCAGGCACGCACGCCGTCCTGCTCATGGCCCTGGCCGGCCGAGCGGATGCCGTTCTCCAGCCCGGTCAGCTGGTTCTCGGTGAGCTTGAAGTCCTTCAGCCACCGCGCGGCGACCGGATCGTCGGAGCTGAAGCCCTTGCGGGCGACGGTGTGGATCCGCTCGCCCGCGCCCCAGGCGCCCTCGGGGTCCTTCAGCTTCTTCAGGTCGTACTTCCCGTACGCCCAGTGCGGCGACCACAGCGTCACCACCACCGGCTCACGCTTCCTGATCGACCGGTCCAACTCCGCCAGCATCGAGGACGTACTGGACGACACCACCTTGTACTCACCCTCCAGCCCATAAGCCTTCAGGACCTTGCTGTTCAGCGCCGCCATCTCCCCGGCACTCGCCTCAATGCCGATGATCTTCCCGCCGAACTTCTTCCCCTGACCCTTCAGATCGGCCAGCGAATCAATCCCCTTCACATACGACGGAACCGACAACTCCAACGACGTCGGCCCGTACCACGACCCCAGATCCTCCAACCGCGAACCGTACTTGTCCCAATACGCCTTGTGCGTCGTCGGCAGCCACGCGTCGGTCTGGAAGTCGAGGTCCCCGCGGGCCACGCCGGAGTAGAGCGGGCCGGGGTCGAGCTGCTTGACGTCGGTCTCGTAGCCGCGCCGCTCCAGCAGTTCCTTCCACAGATACGTGGTGGCGGTGCCCTCGTCCCAGGGGATGTAGCCGATGCTGATCCGCTTGCCCTTGCCGACGTTCGTGCTCGAACCGGCCTGGGCGTCGCCGGAACCGGCCAGGTTCAGGCCGCCCGCGACCAGCGCGAGCACGACGACGCCGACGGCCGCGACCGCGCCGGCCGGCCGGTAGTGGGCGAACCTCGCGCGTCCCACCAGGGCCGATGCCTTGGCCGCCGCGCGCCGGCCCAGCGGGGACACCCGCTCGCCGAGGGCCCCGGTCATACGGTCGAGGTACATCGCGAGGACGACCACCGCCACCCCGCTCTCCGCGGCAAGACCCACCTTGAGCTGGGTGATCGCGGAGTAGACCTGCTCGCCGAGGCCGCCCGCGCCGGCCATGCCGCCGATGACCACCATGGACAGGGCCAGCATGATGACCTGGTTGACGCCCGCCATGATCGTCGGCAGGGCCAGCGGCAGCTGGACACGGAGCAGGATGTCGCGCGGGGTGGTGCCGAACGCCTCGGCGGCCTCCACGAGTTCACCGTCGACCTGACGGATGCCGAGTTCGGTCATGCGGACACCCGGCGGCATCGCGAAGATGATCGTCGCGAGCAGCCCCGGGGTCGTGCCGACACCGAAGAACATCACGCCGGGGATGAGGTAGATGAACGCCGGCATGGTCTGCATGACGTCCAGCACCGGCCGCAGCTGGGCGCTGACGCGCCTGCTGCGCGCGGCCCAGACACCGAGCGGAATGGCGATCACTACGGTGATGACCGCGGCCACGAGCACCAGGGACAGGGTGTCCATGGCGTCGTCCCACAGCCCGAGCGAGTCGATGAGCGCGAACCCCACGAAGGCGAGGACGCCGGGCAGCAGGCCGCGCAGCCAGGCGGCGATCACGGCGAGGATGCCCGCCATCAGCAGCGGTTCGCCGCCGCCGAGGACGGTGTCAACGCCGCTGTACATGCCGTCGAGCACGGCGTTGACGATGTCGAAGACCCAGGTCAGATGGGACTGCAACCAGTCGACCGCGGTCTCCACCCAGTCGCCGAAGTGGATCCTAGGCACGGGCGGCCACCTTCCCGCCGCGCGGACGGCAGGGCGTGGGATCGCCCTGCTCGTCGCCGAGGAAACCGAGGAGGCGCCGCCGCGGGACGACCCCGACGAGGGTGCCCTCACGGTCGACGACGGCGACCGGGTGGGTCACCCGGGCGCTGATCGCGCACAGCTGAGCGAACGGCGTGTGCGGCGTGGCGGTCTCGCAGTCGCAGTCGGCCTCGTCGCCGCGCACGTCGGTGTCCATGACGGCGGCGGCGGTGAGCACACGGGCCCGGTCGACGTCCCTGGTGAACGAGGCGACGTAGTCGTCGGCGGGACGGACGAGGATGTCCTCCGCGGTGCCGATCTGCACGATCCGGCCGTCCCGCATCACGGCGATCCGGTCGCCCAGGCGCATGGCCTCGTTGAGGTCGTGGGTGATGAAGACGATCGTCTTCTTCAGGCTCTTCTGCAGCTCCAGCAGCTGGTCCTGCATATCGCGGCGGATCAGCGGGTCGAGCGCGCTGAACGACTCGTCCATGAGCAGCAGGTCGGCGTCCGTGGCGAGGGCGCGGGCCAGACCGACGCGCTGCTGCATACCGCCGGACAGCTCGTCGGGCCAGGACTTCTCCCAGCCGGCCAGGCCGCACAGGGCGAGCGCCTCGTCGGCGCGGCGATCGCGCTCGGCGCGGGGCACGCCCTGCACGCACAGGCCGTAGGCGGCGTTGTCGCGGACGCTGCGATGCGGGAACAGCGCGAAGTGCTGGAAGACCATGCTGATCTTGCGTGAGCGCAGCTCGCGCAGTGCGCGGTCGGGCAGCGAGGTCAGGTCCTGGCCGTCGAACCTGACCTGTCCCGCGGTGGGCTCCGACAGGCCGTTGAGCATGCGCAGCAGGGTGGACTTGCCGGATCCGGACAGGCCCATCACGACGAAGATCTCGCCGGGTTCCACCTGGAAGGAGGCGTCGATGACGGCGGGGGTGGTGCCGTCGGCGCGCAGTTCCTCCCGTCCGGCGCCCTGCCGGAGTCGCTCCACTGCATTGTCGGGTCGTCTTCCGAACACCTTGTAGAGATGTTCGGCCTCAAGCCTGGGTGACACGCGTACCTCTTGTCTGGGGGGCAAGGGACAGAGGCCGCGCCTGCCCTGGTCCAACGCGGGCAAACACCCAAGTGGTCCAGGTCACAGGCCGTACGCGTGCCGTACGCGTGCCGTACGCGTGCCGTACGCGTGGGCCTGCCGCCGCTGGTCGCGGGGAGGGTGTCGGTGCCGTACGGCATGATGCGGGGCGTGACCGGACGACTGATGCTCCTCGACACCGCCTCGCTGTACTTCCGCGCCTACTTCGGTGTGCCGGACTCCGTGAAGGCCCCGGACGGCACGCCGGTGAACGCCGTGCGCGGGCTGCTGGACTTCATCGACCGGCTGGTGAAGGACCACCGGCCCGACCGGCTGGTGGCCTGCATGGACGCCGACTGGCGGCCCAAGTGGCGGGTCGAGCTGATCCCCACGTACAAGGCGCACCGGGTCGCCGAGGAGCACGCGCAGGGCCCGGACGCGGAGGAGGTGCCGGACACCCTCTCCCCGCAGGTGCCGGTCATCGAGGAGGTGCTGGACGCGCTCGGCATCGCCCGGGTGGGCGTCGCGGAGTACGAGGCGGACGACGTGATCGGCACGTTCACCGCCCGCGCCGAAGGCCCGGTCGACATCGTCACCGGCGACCGGGACCTGTACCAGCTGGTGGACGACGCGCGCGGGGTGCGGGTGCTGTACCCGCTCAAGGGCGTGGGCACGCTCCAGCTCACGGACGAGGCCGTGCTGCGCGAGAAGTACGGCGTCGACGGCCGGGGGTACGCGGATCTGGCGCTGCTGCGCGGCGACCCGAGCGACGGGCTGCCCGGGGTGCCCGGCATCGGCGAGAAGACGGCGGCGAAGCTGCTCGCCGAGTTCGGGGATCTGGCCGGGATCATGGCGGCGGTCGACGACCCGAAGGCCCGGCTGACCCCGTCACAGCGCAAGCGCCTGACCGAGGCCCGGCCGTATGTCGCCATCGCCCCGAAGGTCGTCCGGGTCGCCGCCGACGTACCGCTGCCGGACGTCGACACGGCGCTGCCGCGCGGCCCCCGCGACCCGGCGGGCCTGGACGTGCTGGCGGCGCGCTGGGGGCTGGGCGGGTCGCTGCGCCGGCTCCTCACCACACTCGCCGCATGAGCGGCGTTCCTACCGGCGTTCCTACCGGCGTTCCGGCGGTGTTCCTGTGCGTGCTCCTGTCGGCCGCCAGGGCGTAATGCTAACTTAGGTAAACCTAAGAACGTGGCACGTGAACATGGAGGCCGCCATGGCAGAACGTCCGGCACGCAAGCCGCGCAAGGCCCACTCCGCGCAGGTCCTCCGTACCGAACGGCTGACCCCGCACATGCAGCGGGTCGTGCTCGGCGGTGCGGGGCTGGCCGATTTCGCGGCGGACACCTACACCGACCACTATGTGAAACTGCTCTTCCCGGCGGCGGGCGCGACCTATCCGGAGCCCTTCGACGTGGAGCGGATCCGTGCGGAGTTCCCGCGCGAACAGTGGCCGGTGACCCGGACCTACACGGTGCGTGACTGGGATCCCGAGCACCGGGAGCTGACCCTGGACTTCGTGGTGCACGGCGACGAGGGCCTGGCCGGTCCGTGGGCGTTGCGCGTGCGGCCAGGCGAGACCGTGTGGTTCATGGGCCCCGGCGGCGCCTACGCGCCCGACGCGAGCGCCGACTGGCATCTGCTGGCCGGCGACGAGAGCGCGCTGCCCGCGATCGCCCGCGCCCTGGAGACGCTGCCTCCCGGTGCCCGGGCCCACGCCTTCGTCGAGGTGTCCGGGCCGGCGGAGGAGCAGAAGATCGACTCCGATGTGGCGGTCGTCTGGCTGCACCGCGGGGACCGGCCGGTCGGCGAGGCCCTGGTCGAGGCCGTGCGGGCGCTGGAGTTCCCGGCAGGGCGGGTGCACGCGTTCGTGCACGGCGAGGCGGGCTTCGTGAAGGAGCTGCGCCGACTGCTGCGGGTCGAGTACGCGCTCCCCCGCGAGGATCTGTCGATCTCCGGCTACTGGCGGCTGGGCCACGACGAGGACGGCTGGCAGTCGTCCAAGCGGGAGTGGAACGCCCGCATCGAGGCAGAGCAGGAGGGCGCCACCGCCGCGTGAGCCCGCCGACGGCATCCCTCCGCCGCCGCGCCAACGCCTTCCGGCCAACCGGTCAGACGCCTCACCATCGACCCGGCCCCGACCCACCACGCCTGCCCTTGGGCGACGACCGCCGAGCGTGACGACCGCCTCTCCTCGGCCCGACGGCCGGCCAGGGCATCCCGCGCACCGGCGGGTCCGTCACCCAGCCGACCGTGATTGTGGCCGTGGCCGTGGGCATCCTCGCGGCGGCGCCACTCCTGCCGAACTCCGCCTCACCGGAGGATTCCCGCCCATCGGCACCACCCGCATCGTGCCGCTCTGCCTTTCCAACGCCATGGTCACCGGCCCCGCCGCCGATGCAGCGGCGTCCCCGCCGGCGACCCGGACAGGACGGGCCCGCTCCTCTTCTCGCTCGGCCGCCGGGGCACCCCGGCCAACGCGCTCGCCCTGCGCCGCCGACCGACCATGACGGTCCACCTGGCCCGGCCACAGGAGGACGGTGACGACCGGGCGGACGGGCACTGGTACTTCCGCTGGTTCCCCGTCCCGGACACTCCCGGGCACCTCCCCGTACGCTGGGCCCTGATGAGACGCAGGACCCGCACCCCACCCACTCCCCTCCCCCAACGCGACGGCGTGGACGCCGTACGGGTGCGGCTGCCCGCCGAGGGGCCCTGGGACACGGTGCGGGCGCACCTCGTGGCACGGCTGTCCGGCGCGCCGCCCGGCACGGTCGACGGGATGCTGGCGGCGGGCCGGATCGTCGGGGCCGACGGGCGGGCGGTCACGCCCGACGATCCGTACGTGCCCGGCATATACGTCTGGTTCCACCGGGAGCTGCCCGACGAGGTGCCCGTGCCGTTCCCGCTGGAGGTAGTCCACCGCGACGCACACCTGGTCGTGGCCGACAAACCGCACTTCCTCGCCACCACCCCACGCGGCGCCCACATCGCTCAGACGGCGCTGACCCGGCTGCGCCGTGAGCTGGGCATCCCCACGCTGTCCCCGGCGCACCGCCTGGACCGGCTGACGGCCGGGCTGGTGCTGTTCACGGTACGGCCCGAGGAACGCGGCGCCTACCAGTCGCTGTTCCGTGACCGGCTGGTACGCAAGGAGTACGAGGCCGTCGCCCGTTACGATCCCGCGCTCGACCTGCCCCGGACGCTGCGCAGCCGGATCCTGAAGGAACGCGGGGCACCGGCCGCGCGGCAGGTCGAGGGCGACCCGAACGCGGTGACCCGGGTCGAACTGGCCGAACACCGCGAACGCGACGGGCTGGCCCGCTACCGGCTGACCCCGCACACCGGGCAGACGCATCAGCTGCGGGTGCACATGAACGCCCTGGGCGTGCCGATCCTCGGCGATCCGCTGTATCCGGTGGTGACCGATCCCGAACCGGCCGGCGACTTCCGGCGCCCGCTGCAACTGCTCGCGCGACGCCTGGAGTTCACCGACCCGGTCACCGGGGCGGAACACCGGTTCCACAGCGGGCGAACGCTCACGGCCTGGTCCGCGTACCCACAGTGGGCCGGTCGGTAACCGGGACCGGCAATGACCGGGACCCGACCGAGGCCAGGCCCCGTCCGTAACCGGGGACCCGTCCGTGACCGGGACCGGTCAGTGACCGTGCCACCAGTGGCGCATCCACTGCCGGCGCCGCGGGGCGCGGGGAGCTACACAAACACCCCCCACGCCACCAACCACCAACCACCAACCACCAACCACCAACCACCCGTCACCCCACCGACGAGTAGGCCACCACCCCCCGCAGCAACTGATCCACCGCCTTACGCGCACTCTTGGCCACGGTCGAGCCCTCCGCAGGAGCCGCCGCCGAGATCTGCCCGAGCACATCGATGACCTGCTTGCACCAGCGTACGAAGTCCCCGGCCGGCATCTCCGCCTCGCGCAGCACCTCGTCCAGACCCGAACCGGACGCCCACATATAGGCGGCCCAGGCAAAGCCGAGATCGGGCTCGCGCTGGCCCACCCCCTCGGTCTGGGTGATCCGGAACTCCTCCTCCAGACCGTCGAGGCGGCCCCAGATCCGGACCATCTCGCCGAGCGCGGCCTTCGCCCGGCCCGAGGGCACCCGGGGCGCCAGCGCGTCGTCACCGACCCGCGCCTCGTACACCAACGCCGAGACACAGGCGGCGAGTTCGGCGGGACTCAACTCCTCCCAGACCCGCCCGCGCAGACACTCGCTGGCCAGCAGGTCCAGTTCGCCGTACAGCCGCGCAAGCCGCTTGCCGTGTTCGGTGACCTCGTCACCGCGCAGGTAGTCGAGTTCGGTCAGCAGCGCCACGATCCGGTCGAAGGTCCGCGCGATCGTGTTCGTACGCCCCTCGATACGCCGCTCCAGCTGCGAGGTGTCGCGCAGCAGCCGGTGGTGGCGCTCGGCCCAACGGGCGTGGTCCTCACGGTCGTTGCAGCCGTGGCAGGGGTGTGCGCGGATCGCGGCGCGCAGCCGGGCGATCTCCCGGTCGTCGGCGGCCTGCGCACGCTTCTTGCGATGCCGCTCCGGCGGGATGTGCCCGGCCTTGCTGCGCAGCGCGGAGGCGAGGTCGCGACGGGACTGCGGCGAGCGCGGGTTGAACGTCTTCGGGATGCGCATCCGCTCCAGCGGTTCGACCGGCACCGGGAAGTCGATCGACGCCAGCCGCTTGACCTGCCGCTCGGCGGTGAGGACGAGAGGACGCGGGCCGTCGTGGTGCTCGAAGCCGCGGTGGCCGTTGGAACGCCCGGCGGGCAGGCCGGGGTCGAGCACCAGGGCCAGGCCCGCGTACTTGCCGGTGGGCACGTGGATGACGTCACCGGGCCGGAGCTTCTCCAGGGCCACGGCTGCCTCGGCGCGCCGCTGGTTCGCGCCCTGCCGGGCCAGCTCGGTCTCCCGGTCCTTCAGTTCGCGGCGCAGGCGCGCATACTCCTCGAAGTCGCCGAGGTGGCAGGTCATGGACTCCTTGTAGCCCTCGAGACCCTCCTCGTTGCGCTGCACCTGCCGGGAGATCCCGACGACCGACCGGTCCGCCTGGAACTGCGCGAAGGAGGTCTCCAGCAGTTCACGCGAGCGATGCCTGCCGAACTGCTCGACCAGGTTGACCGCCATGTTGTACGACGGCTTGAAACTGGAGCGCAGCGGATAGGTACGGGTGCCCGCAAGTCCCGCGAGGTGCTCGGGGTTGATGCCGCGCTGCCACAGCACCACCGCATGGCCCTCGACATCGATACCGCGGCGGCCCGCCCGCCCGGTGAGCTGGGTGTACTCGCCGGGGGTGATGTCGGCGTGCTGCTCGCCGTTCCATTTGACGAGCTTCTCCAGCACCACCGAACGCGCCGGCATGTTGATGCCGAGCGCGAGGGTCTCGGTGGCGAAGACGGCCTTCACCAGGCCGCGCACGAACAACTCCTCGACGACCTCCTTGAACGTCGGCAGCATGCCCGCGTGGTGGGCGGCGATGCCCCGCTCCAGGCCCTCCAGCCACTCGTAGTAGCCGAGGACGTGCAGGTCCTCGCGGGGGATGGAGGCGGTGCGCTCCTCCACGAGGTCGCGCACCCGGTGCCGGGCCTCGTCGTCGTTGAGCCGCAGTCCCGCGTACAGGCACTGCTGGACGGCGGCCTCGCAGGCGGCCCGGCTGAAGATGAAGGTGATGGCGGGCAGCAGGCCCTCGGAGTCGAGCCGCTCGATGACCTCGGGGCGGCCCGGCGTCCACGCCCGGGAACGCTGCCGCCGCTCACGCTCGCGGTCCGCCTCGCGCATCGCACGGCCGCGTCTGCGGTCCTGGTAGGAGGGCCGGCCAGCCTCCATCCGGGAGAGCCGGACGAGGTCGGGGTTGACCGCCTTCTTGTGACCGTCGCCCTCCTCGAACAGGTCGTACATCCGGCGCCCGGCGAGCACATGCTGGAACAGGGGCACCGGCCGGTGCTCGGAGACGATCACCTCGGTGTCGCCGCGGACGGTGTCCAGCCAGTCGCCGAACTCCTCGGCGTTGGACACGGTCGCCGAGAGCGAGACGAGGGTGACGGACTCGGGGAGGTGGATGATGACCTCCTCCCACACCGCGCCACGGAAGCGGTCGGAGAGGTAGTGCACCTCGTCCATCACCACATACCCGAGGCCGAGCAGGGTCTGGGAGCCCGCGTACAGCATGTTCCGCAGCACCTCGGTGGTCATCACGACCACCGGGGCGTCGGAGTTGACGCTGTTGTCGCCGGTGAGGAGGCCCACCTTGCCCGTGCCGTAGCGGCGGCACAGATCGGCGTACTTCTGGTTCGACAGCGCCTTGATGGGTGTCGTGTAGAAGCACTTCTTGCCCTGGCGGAGGGCGAGATGGACGGCGAACTCGCCCACGATCGTCTTTCCTGAGCCGGTGGGGGCGGCCACCAGCACGCCCTTCCCCGCCTCAAGCGCCTGGCATGCCTCGATCTGGAAGGGGTCGAGGCCGAAGTCGTACATCTCGCGGAAGGACGCGAGCGCGGTGGCCTGCTCGGCTGCCCGCCTGCGGGCTGCCGCATACCGCTCGGCCGGTGAGAGGTCCTCTGTCATCGTGCTTTCGAGCGTACCGGGCCGCACTGACAACAGGACGATCATTATCCGGAACGCGGGAAGGTACGCCGGGCGCACCGGGGCACCGCACACGCGAGTGCCCGCGCCCTCCACGGGCACGGGCACCCGACCGGTCAGGTCACGTCGTCGTAGCCGTTGACCCGGTCCGTGTGCTGCTGTTCGGGCAGCGCCCGGTTGGCGGAGACCGTCTCGACCTCGCCGATGTCCTCGGGCGTCAGGTCCAGGTCGGATGCCTCGTCGTCGGCCGGGCCCTCGGCCTCGCGACGCTGCTTGCGCCGGTCGTTGAGCAGCGAGAAGGCGACCGCCACGAAGTACAGCACGCAGATCGGTCCGGCGAGCGACAGCATGGAGATGGGGTCGGTGCTGGGCGTGGCCACGGCCGCGAAGACCGTGATGCCCATGATCATGGCCCGCCACCAGCCGAGCATGCGCTTGCCGCTGAGCGCGCCGGTCAGATTGAGCATGATCAGCAGCAGGGGCAGCTCGAAGGAGAGGCCGAAGACGACCACCATGCGCGTGACGAGTTGCAGCAGGTCGTCCAGCGGCAGCAGGTTGTCGACGCCGTGCGGCGTGAACTGCATCAGTACCGTGGCCGTGGTGGGCAGCACCCGGTACGCGAAGTACGCGCCGCCGAGGAACAGCGGGACGCCGCTGCCGACGAACGCGTAGGCGTACTTCTTCTCGTGCCCGTGCAGACCGGGCGCGACGAACGCCCACAGCTGGTAGAGCCAGACCGGCGAGGCGAACACGATGCCCGCCATCAGGGAGACCTGGAGGGCCAGCGTGAACGGGGCGAGGAGGCCGTTGATGGTGATCCGCGCGCACGGCTGGGACTTGTCGGTCGACCGGGCCAGTTCCTCGAAGGTCTTCCCGCAGCCGACCGAGTCGAGGATCGGCTTGGTCAGGAAGTTGATGACGTCGTTGTAGAAGAAGGCGGCGACGACCGTGACGACGACAATGGCCAAAATCGCCTTCGCGAGCCGGTTGCGCAGCTCACGCAGATGGTCCGTAAGGGGCATCCGCCCCTCGGGATCCTTCTCCTTCTTGCGGGCAGGCTTGGGCAACCCACGTCCTCATCTCATGCGGCAGGCCGGGAGTTTCCGGCCGTGCGTCAGCGCTTGGTGGTGTCCGACGGCTCGGTGACCGGCCGCGAGCTGGTCACGTCGCCGGGGGCGGCCTGGATGGTGCGCTGGGCCGAGGACTGCTCGTCGGAGTTGGTGGCCTGGGCGGAGGCGGCGGCGCTGTTGCCGCCCTCCTCCTTCATCGCCTTGGCCTCGCTCTTGAGGATGCGGGCCGACTTCCCGAGCGAGCGGGCCATGTCCGGAAGCTTCTTCGCGCCGAACAGCAGGACGATGACGACGAGGATGAGAATGATCTCGGGGGCTCCGAGCCTTCCGAACATAAGATTTACCTTCTCACCGAGGCGGCTGGGTGGGGTGCTGTCCGATCCGCCGGACATGTGTCCGAGTGACCGTGCTGGCAGCGATCGTAACGCTCAGGGGTGAACGTGAGGCAATCCCCGTGCGTACTCCCGGTCCGCGGTACGGGCCTCGTTCTCCGCACCGCGACCAGCAGCGTACCCGCCGAAACCGGCAGCATGACAGGGCGAAGTGACACATGGCGCTGTCGGTCCGGCGGTCACAGCCGTTCACCCCGGGGCTCACAGCGCATCGACGGCGCGTGACGCGCTCACCGCAGCCCGCTCCAGATCCTCGGCCGCCCGGTTGATCCGGCGCGCCGAGTCCTCGACCTGCCGCCCCAGGCGCCGCGCCTCCAAAAAGACCCTGACGGCGAACACACCGAGGACGGCGAGACCCAGAAAACCCACGGCTACCGCGAACATCGGCCAGAACATGGCGTCGAGCCTAGACCGTGGAGTGCAGCCGCAGCGTCTTGACCCCGCCGCCGGTCAGCAGCTCGACGATGCGTTCACCCGCGGGCTTGCGGACCAGGGCGCCGCAGTCCGGACAGGTGAAGGAGTAGAACGTCGTACGGCTGGTGGCGCCGATGGCGAGCCGCAGGGCGCTCGCGGTCAGCTCGAAGCGGCCCCGGCACTCCGGGCAGCCCGCCCTGAACACCACGGGAACCACTCTTCGCATCCCCGCGAAGGCGGTCGCGACCGTCATCTGTCCCGCGTCGGACACCTCAGACTCGCTCAAGGCCCTCGCTCCTCACTTCGTGGTAGGTCGCCTTCGGGGCGTCACCGCCCAGCTCGCGGGGCCCCACCCCCGGCCTGCCCGGCCCGCCATGCGCCGACCCCGCGGCACCGGGCGGATCCCCGCGGCTCACTCCGCCCCGTCGTACAGCCCGTCGTGCGCACCGCGTGTCGCGTCGCGCGGTGCGTCCTGCGCCGCCTCCACCCCGTCGTACCCGGCGAGGGCCGCGCGGGCGGCCTGCCGGGCGCTGTCGGCCAGCTCGGGCGGCGAGACGATCCGGCCGTCGCGGCCGAGCCGCAGCGCCAGGCGTCTGAGCGAGGCCGGATCGGGGGTGCGCACAGTGATCCGCAGCCCGCCGTCGGGAAGCTCATCGGCGCTGTCGTGCGGGTAGTACTCGGCGACCCAGCGGCCGCCCGGGCCGACCTCGACGACGACCTCCGGGTCCTCGGCGGCCGGCTGCACCAGCCCCTCCGACAGGTCCCGCAGCTCGATCTCCGGCGGCGCCGACGGCTCGTCGAGGATCTTGATCTCGGCAACCCGGTCCAGCCGGAAGGTGCGGCGCGCCTCGGAGCGACGGCACCATGCCTCCACATAGGTGTGGCCGACGCTGACCAGACGGATGGGGTCGATCTCACGCTCGGTGACCTCGTCACGGGCCGGTGAGTAGTAGCGGATCCACAGGCGGCGCCGCTCGGAGATGGCCCGGTCGACATCCGCGAAGACACCGCCCTCGGACTCGAAGGTCACCGAGAGCCGCGAGCTGGCGCCCGCCGCCTCGCCGGCCGCCCCCTCCACCTTGGCGGTGGCCCGCAGCAGCGCCTGCCGGTCACTCTCCCGCAGGCCCGGCAGGGTGGCCACGGCGCGGGCGGCCACCAGCAGCGCGGTCGCCTCGTCCGCGGCCAGCCTGAGCGGCTCCGCCGCGTCCGCGCCGAGAGCGGCGGGGTTGTGCCACCAGATGCGCTCACCGTCCGTGTCGATGTCCAGCAGGTCGCCGCCACGGAAGCTGGTACCGCACATGGGCAGCACATCGAGGTCCGAGACCAGTTCGTCCTCGGTGACACCGAAGGCGCGCGCGACGTCCGCGACCCGGGCACCCGGGCGCTCCCGCAGATACGTCACCAAAGAGAGCATCCGCCGGGTCTGGTCGATGGCGTTCACGGGCCTGACCGGTTTGCCTGCCACTGTTTCGCTCCGCTCCCCCTCAGCCCTTGGCCACGGCACGCAGCCGGTCCACCACGTCGGCCCGCAGCTCGGCCGGCTCCAGGACCACCACATCGGGCCCGAACTCCACCAGCCAGGCATCCAGACCGTGCCCGTACGGAATCTCCAACTCGTCCCAGCCGTCCCCGAGTTCCCGAACCCCGGTGGCCTTCGCCCGAAGGGGGTAGCCCGCGCCGGAACGCAGCCGGATCAGCGCCGAGCGGTCGGCGACCTCACCCGCCCAGCTCGCAACGGTCTCGCGCACGGTGACCACATCGGGCACCACGGCGGTGAAGCCACTCCCCCGCGAGCGGACCCGGCCGGTGATCCGGGACAGCCGGAACACCCGCTCGGCACCCCGGTCACGGTCCCAGCCCGCGAGGTACCAGTGGCCCCGCCAGCACTCCAGCGCCCACGGCTCGACATGCCGGGTCTCGGGGCGGGCGGCGCTGGCCTTGCGATAGTCGAAGACCACCGGACGGCGGTCGCGGCAGGCCAGCATCAACGGCTCGAAGGCCGCCTCATGCACCGGAATACGCGGCTCCAGCGCGCCATGCGCCTCGTACGGGTCGACCTCCTCGGGCAGCCCCGCCGCGCGCAGCTTCTGCAACGCGCCGCTGGCCGCGCCGGCCAGCCGGGCCTGCTGCCACACCTTGGCGGCCAGCCCGAGCGCGGCGGCCTCCTCCGCGTCCAGGGTGATGGGCGGCAGACGGTTGCTGTCACGGCGGGCGAGATAGCCGACCTCGCCGTCGAGGTTCTCGACGGTCTCGATGACCAGGCCGAGTTCGCGCAGATCGTCCTTGTCGCGCTCGAACATCCGGCTGAAGGAGTCGTCGCCGCCGGCCGCGCCCTTGCCCGGCCCGAAAGCCTCGACATAAGCCTCGATGGACTCCCGCAGCTCACGCTTGCTGAGCGGCCGCCGCGTCCCGAGCAGACACAGCGCCAGGTTCATCAGCCGCTCGGCCTTGGCAATCGCCATCGACGCCCTTCGCCTTCCCTATGGTGCTTACGATCAACGACCGTACCGCTCCACGGCAGGGCGGCAAAAGCCGAAGGCCCATGCCCGCGCGGACATGGGCCCCGGATGATCGGATCAGATCAGACCGCGACCAGGTCACAGACGAAGATCAGCGTCTCGCCGGGGGCGATCCGGCCGCCGCCCGCGCCACGGTCGCCGTAGGCCAGATGCGCCGGAATGGTCAGCTGGCGACGGCCGCCGACCTTCATGCCCTGCACACCCCGGTCCCAGCCGGCGATGACCTGACCGGCCCCCAGCTGGAACTGCAGCGGCGTGCCACGGTTCCAGGACGCGTCGAACTCCTCGCCCGTGGAGAAGGCCACACCCACGTAATGGACGGAAACGGTGTCGCCGGCCTTGGCCTGCGGACCGTCACCCTCCCAGATGTCCTTGATCTCAAGGTCCGCCGGGGGCTCGCCGCCCGGGAAGTCGACCTCGGGCTTTTCGATGCTCACGTCTCTAGCTCCTGCTTGTGTACGACACGGAACGCGGACAGTCTTTCATCCCCGCCCCCGGCACGCGCCCGCGGCGGGCTTACCCGGCCCGAGGCCGCACGGCGTCACATCGCCGCCAGGATGTCCACGGAGAACACCAGCGTGGAGCCCTTCTTGATGACGTCGCCGCTCGGCGGCGTGTCGCCGTAGGCCAGATCCGGAGGCACCACGACGAGGACCCGACTGCCGACCTTCTTGCCCGTCAGACCCTCCGACAGCCCCTTGACGACCTGCTTCATCTGCTCCAGGGAGAACTGGCTCAGCCGGCCCGTGCCATACGTCTGCTCGAAGGTCTTGCCGCCGTCCCAGACCACACCCCGGAACTGGCACAGGATCGTCTGATCCGCCTTGAGCACGGCGCCGTCGCCCTCCAGGACATAGGCGGACACCAGCTTGCCCGGCGCGGCCGACTTCGGGATGTCGACGGAGGGCGCATCGCCGTCCGTGTTCGTACCGACCTTGGGCAGGGCGGCGTCGGTCTGCGGGACCTCCTTGCCCCGCGCCGAACTCTTGGAGTTGAAGACATCCACCAGGTCGACCACGAACACCAGGGTGTCGGTGCCCTTGATGCCGGCCTGCGCATTGCCCGACGTGCCGTAACCCCAGGTCGGCGGGACCGCCGTCACGACCCGGCTACCCACCTTCTTGCCGCTCAGCGCATACCGCCAGCCGTCGATGACACTACCCTCGGCCAACTGGAGCACCAGCGGAGTCTTACGGTCGTAGGAGTTGTCGAAGACCTTCGCCGTACTCCAGATCTGACCCAGGTAGTGCGCCTGCACGAAGTCGTTCTCCGCGACCGTCCTGCCGCCGCCCGCGATCACCGTCTTCACCGCCAGGTCCTTCGACGGCTCCCCCGACCCCTTGGCCACAGTCGGCTTCTCACCGAACTTCGTGCCCGCGGTGATCGCCGGCAACGGCCCGTCCACGATCTTCGGTGGCGGCACGGACGACGCCGAGGCGGACGCGGACGCACTCGCCTTGCTGGAGTCCGACTTGTCGTCGCCGCACCCGGCGAGCGTGACCAGTCCTGCGGGTACGGCAGCGAGAAGGAGGGAGCGTCGGCGCACGGTGGGGGCCTCGTAATCGGTCGATCTTGTGGATGGCGTGCCCGCGCAACTCTACGACGTGCAAAGGGCGCCGTACGGGAAACGTACGGCGCCCGTGTGGCGTTCCACCCGGTTCCCCCGTTCGAGCGAAGCCGAACGAGAGAACGCCGGAACGCCCCGCTCACATACCGGCGATGAGCTTCTCCACCCGGTCGTCCACCGAACGGAACGGGTCCTTGCACAACACCGTCCGCTGCGCCTGATCGTTGAGCTTGAGATGCACCCAGTCGACCGTGAAGTCACGGCGCTGCTCCTGGGCGCGCCGGATGAAATCACCGCGCAGCCGGGCCCGAGTGGTCTGCGGGGGAACCGACTTGCCCTCGAAGATCTTCAAGTCGTTGCAGATCCGGGCGGCTTGACCCTTCTTCTCCAGCAGGTAGTACAAGCCACGACGACGGTGGATGTCGTGATAGGCGAGGTCTATCTGCGCGACCCGCGGATGCGACATGGTCATGTTGTGCTTGGCCCGATACCGCTCGATGAGCTGATACTTCATCACCCAGTCGATCTCGGTGCCGATCCGGTCCAGGTCCTCCGACCCGATCGCGTCGAGCGTGCGGCCCCACAGCTCCAGCACCCGCTCCACCGTGCCGGTGCGGATACCACGCCGCTCACAGAAGTCCACGGCCTTCTCGTAGTACTCGCGCTGCACCTCCAGCGCGGATGCCTCCCGCCCACTGGCCAGACGCACCTTGCGCCGGCCCGTGATGTCATGGCTGACCTCACGGATCGCCCGGATCGGGTTCTCCAGGGTCAGGTCACGCATCACCGTGCCCGCCTCGATCATGCGCAGCACCAGGTCGGTGGCCCCGACCTTGAGCAGCATGGTCGTCTCGGACATGTTCGAGTCGCCCACGATGACATGCAGCCTGCGATAACGCTCCGCGTCCGCGTGCGGCTCGTCCCGCGTGTTGATGATGGGCCGGGACCGGGTCGTCGCCGAGGAGACGCCCTCCCAGATGTGCTCCGCCCGCTGGCTCACGCAGTACACCGCGCCGCGCGGCGTCTGCAACACCTTCCCCGCGCCGCACAACAGCTGCCGGGTGACCAGGAACGGAATGAGGATGTCGGCGAGCCGGGAGAACTCCCCGTGCCGCGCCACCAGATAGTTCTCGTGGCAACCGTAGGAGTTGCCCGCCGAGTCCGTGTTGTTCTTGAAAAGGTAGACGTCGCCCGCGATTCCCTCCTCATGCAGGCGTCGTTCCGCGTCCACCAGAAGTCCTTCGAGAATGCGCTCGCCGGCCTTGTCGTGGGTGACCAGTTCGATCACGTTGTCACATTCGGGTGTGGCATATTCCGGATGTGACCCCACATCGAGATAAAGCCGGGCACCATTGCGCAGAAAGACATTGCTGCTACGGCCCCATGACACGACACGGCGGAAGAGGTACCGCGCCACCTCGTCAGGCGACAGGCGGCGCTGTCCCCTGAACGTGCACGTGACGCCGTACTCGTTCTCCAGCCCGAAAATGCGGCGGTCCATGACTGAACATTACGCCCGATCCCCTGAACTGAAACGGGGTTCGACAACACGATTTGGATCATTTTCCGTCGACACCGCAACCACCGCTCCCCGGCCAGGAGCTGCGAGGACCCGCCCCGTGGCCAACAACACCAGCAAGGACACCGCCCCCGCGACACCCGGCACGGCGAACCCCCAGAGCGCACCACCCGCCTCGACCACCGGACCCGCCAGGCCCGTTCCCACCGAAGCACCCACCGTGAACGTCGTCACCAGCCAGGAGAACGCCTCAGTGACCGTACCCCTCGGCGCATGCCGGTCGACAATGACGAACGCACACGCGATCGCAGGCGCCAGGAACACCCCCGCGACCACAGTGAGCAACACCATCGCCACCGCGCCCGGCATCAGCAT
The DNA here is from genome assembly GCF_053601275.1 of Streptomyces sp. NPDC004752. Classification (NCBI taxonomy): domain Bacteria; kingdom Bacillati; phylum Actinomycetota; class Actinomycetes; order Kitasatosporales; family Streptomycetaceae; genus Streptomyces; species Streptomyces sp. NPDC004752. Next base: position 109,438 of record NZ_JBSGBN010000003.1, read on the forward strand.
CAGCGGCAGGTAACACAGCGCCAGAAGAGCCACCAACACCCGCAGTCGCCGCTCCGGCACACCACTCCACCGCCGCGCCCCGTACACCGTGCCACCCGCCAGCGCGCCCAGCCCGAGGGCCGCCATCAACCAGCCGTACACCACATCACCGCCGTGGTCATCGGCGTACGGCACCGAGGCCACCGTGATCGAGCCGAGCGCCACACCCACGAACAGGAACGCACCGAGCAGCGCCAGCAGCCCCCGCGAGCGGAGCGGACCCAGCCAGTGCGCCTCACGCGGCGCGGAACGCCACGCGCGCGAGGGCGGCGACAGCACCACGGACAGCGCCCCGAGCACGCCCACGACGTTCAGCACCAGCAGGGCCACCCGCTCCGACCACACCGACACGCACAACGTGACCAGCAGCGGGCCGACGGTGAACATGACCTCCTGGGCGATCGCGTCCATGGCATACGCCGTGTGCACCCGCTCCTCGCGGCGCAGCACCGAGGGCCACAGGGCACGCAGGCCGCCCTCCAGGGGCGGCGTGAACAGACCGGCGGCCGCGACCGCGGCGTACGCGAGGGGCAACGGGTCGGTGCCGCTGAGCGCGAAGACCGCCATCGACAGCGCCGACAGCACCGCCGCGGGCAACTGGATCCGCGGCTGCCCGTACAGGTCGACCAGCCGCCCGAGAACGGGCTGCCCGACGGCGTTGGCCACGCCGTAGACCGCGGCCAGCACCCCCGCCAGGCTGTAGCCGCCGCCCTCCGCACGCACGAACAACACCAGCGCGATCGCCGCCGTGGCGTTCGGCAGCCGGCCCACCAGCGTGCCCGCCAGCAGCCGGGCCGCATGCCTCGCTCTGAGGATCTCCAGGTATCCCGCGGCCATCTCCTGCCCTCCACCGGCTCGCCCGAGGTCGGTCGCCGTGCTCACGTGTTACGTATAACCCCTGGGGTCATACGTACCATGTGCGCTGTTCACCCGTCCAGACGAAGGAGCGCACCCACGGTGGCACACAGCAGCACGCGCCCGACGAGCCGTGACGTCGCCCAGGCCGCCGGAGTCTCCCAGGCGGCCGTCTCCCTCGTCCTCGGCGACAAATGGCACGGCCGGGTCTCGGCAGCCACCGCACAACGGGTCCGGGACGCCGCACACGAACTGGGCTACCGCCCCAACCTCGCCGCCCGCAACCTCCGCCTGGGCCACACCCGCACCGTGCTCCTCGTCGTCCCCACCCTCACCACGGAGTTCTTCGCCGGCGTCTACACGGGAGCGGCCCGCATCGCCGCCCAGCACGGCTTCGGCGTCGTCCTCTACCCCTCCCCGGCGGGCATCGGCCCGGCCCGCGACCCCTTCGCCTCCGCACAGGCCGCCCTGGACGGCGTGCTCGCCTCCTCCATGGCCGCCGACGCACTCACCACCATCCGCGGCGACCAACTCCCCCTCGTCATGCTCGACAGCGACCCGCAGGGCAACCTGGGCGCGGCAACAGTGAACCTGGACATCACCGACGGCGCCCGCCAGATCGCCGAACACCTGCTGGGCCTCGGCCACCGCCGCTTTCTGCACCTCGCCGCCGACGTACCCTCCTGGACCTTCGAGGTACGCGCGCACGAACTGGCCACCCGGATCGCAGCCGTCCCCGGCACAGACCTACGAACCCTCCGCGCCCCCCTCTCCATCGAGGACGCCAAGGCCGCCACCGAGGCCGCCCTCGCCGCCCCCGGCCCCCACCCCACCGCCCTCGTCTGCGACGACGACAAACTCGCGGCCGGCGCCTACAAGGCACTGCGCCGCCAGGGCCTGCACGTACCGTCCGACATCTCGGTCACCGGGTTCGACGACCTCACCCTGGCCACCGCCATCGACCCCGAGCTGACCACCGTGCGACTCGACGCCGAACTGTTCGGCGAACACGGCATGCAGGCCCTCCTGGCCGTCCTGGAGGGCCGCGAACCGGACCGGTCGGACATCCCCGTACACCTGGTGGTACGCGGCTCCACAGCACCACCTCCCGGGCCGCACTGACGACCGCCGGCCGGAACCCCAGGACAGCGCGACAGTCGGCCGCTTGCGGTCGTTCTTGCGGGTGGGTGGTGGGTGGGTGCGGTGCAGGGGGCTTGTCGACGCACAGGGTGCCCGTGGGTGCCTTGTGGCTGGCCGGACGGGTGTGGTGGGCGCGTGGCCCGGCCACCATCCCCACCGTGAATCCCCACCGGGAACAGCCCATGCCCCTGCCACGCATCGCGGTGGCACGGTTCAAGCCGCGCGCCAAGGCATCTTCGACATGCCACCCCACCGGCAGAACGCGCCGCGCCCCGGTCGGCAGGGCCGACCGGGGCACACGGGCCAGACGGAACGGGCGCGAACCCTACTCCTCCTCGGCGCCCTCGGCCTCGGCACTCTCCGCCTCGGTGGCCGCGCCATCCGCCTCCAGCAGCCGCGAGAGCTGCCGACCGACGATGCGCTTGAACTTGCGCTGCTGCGGTCGCGTCCGGTCCAGCACGGCGACCTCCAGCCGCTCCGCCGGGATCTCCCGCTCGCTGCCGTTCGTGTCCCGGGACAGGGCCTGCACAGCCAGCTTGAGCGCCTCCGCGAGACTCATCCCGTCGCGGTGCCGCTGATCCAGGAAGCTGCTGATCTGCTCGGCGTTACCACCCACCGCGACCGAACCGTGCTCATCCACGATCGACCCGTCGTGCGGCAGCCGGTAGATCTGGTCGCCCTCCGGGGTCGCCCCGACCTCGGCCACCACCAACTCCACCTCGTACGGCTTCTCGGCCGCACTGGAGAAGATCGTGCCCAGCGTCTGGGCATAGACATTGGCCAGGCCGCGGGCGGTCACGTCATCCCGGTCGTAGGTGTAACCGCGCAGATCCGCATAGCGCACACCACCGATGCGGAGATTCTCGTACTCGTTGTACTTGCCGGCCGCGGCAAAGCCGATCCGGTCGTAGATCTCGCTGAACTTGTGCAGCGCACGAGACGGGTTCTCACCGACGAACACGATGCCGTCGGCGTACTGCAGCACGACCAGGCTGCGGCCACGGGCGATGCCCTTACGGGCGTACTCCGCCCGGTCGGCCATGGCCTGCTGGGGGGAGACATAGAACGGCGTCGACACCGGTTATCCGTCCCTTTCTGTCGAAGTCACTCGATCACCTTGCAAAGAAACAGCCGGCTACAGCAACGCGGCCCGCGGGCCGTCCGGCTGCTCCAGGCGACGCTCCAGGACCGCACGGGCGATCTCGGAGGACTCCTCCTCGGTGAGCCGCCGGAAGCCGTCCTCGGTGATCACGGTGACGATCGGGTAGATCCGGCGGGCGACATCGGGACCGCCGGTCGCCGAGTCGTCGTCTGCCGCGTCGTACAGGGCCTGCACCACGAGCGTCGTGGCCTGCTCCTCGGCCAGGTCGTCACGGAACAGCTTCTTCATCGCGCCGCGCGCGAAGACCGAGCCGGACCCCGTCGCGGCGAAGTTGTGCTCCTCGGAGCGGCCTCCGGTGACGTCGTAGGAGAAGATGCGGCCCTTCTCGCGGTCCACGTCGTATCCGGCGAACAGCGGGACGACGGCCAGCCCCTGCATCGCCATGCCGAGATTGGAGCGGATCATCGTCGACAGCCGGTTCGCCTTGCCCTCCAGCGACAGCTGGGCACCCTCGACCTTCTCGAAGTGCTCCAGCTCCAGCTGGAAGAGCTTGACCATCTCGACGGCCAGACCGGCGGTGCCGGCGATCCCGACGGCCGAGTACTCGTCGGCCGGGAAGACCTTCTCGATGTCCCGCTGGGCGATGATATTGCCCATCGTGGCCCGACGGTCACCGGCAAGCACCACGCCACCGGGGAAGGTCACGGCGACGATCGTCGTCCCGTGCGGCGCCTCGATCACCCCCTGAGTGGGGGGCAGCTGCCGCTTGCCCGGCAGCAGCTCCGGCTGGTGATCGGCGAGAAAGTCCATGAAGGAGGCGGACCCAGGCGTCAGGAAGGCAGCCGGTAGACGCCCTGTGCTACGAGTGTTGGCTTCCACGCGTTTCCTTCCACATATGCAGCAGCCCGCCTTATGGCCTCGGGCTGATCCTTGAACTGCCCCAGCGCAGCGTTGCAGCTGAAGCACAGTACGCCACGGACCCTACCCGTCTCATGGCAGTGATCCACATGCTCGGCAGGGGCGGCAAGGCATATACAACACACGCCGTGCTGCTCGGCGACCAGCGCGTCCAGCTCCGCCGGCGTGAGTCCGTATTTGCGCTTGAAGTAGCTGACCCGATTCCGCTCAGCCCGGCACGCACGGCAATAGCTGGCCCAGCCGTCCGACGAGGACTTGTTGCGCTCCCACGCGGAGTGCGGCTTCACCTCTTCACACTGGGGACATCGCTTGTGTCCCGGCGGGGCCGGAACCTTCACCCGGACCTTCTTCCCCTTGGCCTCCTGACGTCGCCGGTAGTACTCGGCAGAGCACTCCCGGCAGTACGCCTGGAGGCCATCGGACATGGCCCTGTTGCTTGCGAACGCCGCACGCGGCAGGTGCTTCTTGCACCGCGAACAGCGCCTCCACCCCGGCTCTTCGTCCACTCTGAGCTTCTTCCCCCGATCTCACCTTCGAATCAAAGGTGAAATCACTGTCCACCCTTCTGAACGAAGGACCTCACGAAATCCTCGGCGTTCTCCTCGAGTACATCGTCAATTTCGTCAAGTACCGAGTCGACGTCGTCGCTCAGTTTCTCGTGTCGTTCCTTGAGGTCGTCGGTGGCCTGCGCGTCCTGCGCCTGCTCCTCGACCTCCTCGGTGGAACGCGTGGCCTTCTGCTGGCCGCCGCCGCTGTCCTTGGTCGCCATAACCCTCACCCCGCTCAGTTCGCCCGACATGGTCGACAGGTCGGCATTCCTGCCGATCGGTGATGATCAGACCCTACAAGCCGGGTCCGACATCGGCCCCGCAGTTTCTCCAACGTACGGGGACCACCTCGATGATTCCCGGGCGCCGGGATTTCCACCCCGGACGCCCGGTACGGTCCGTCGGCCCGCTCAGCCGCCGGAAAGGACCCTGACCAGGTCTTCCGCCGTGCGGCAGCGGTCCAGCAGTTCCTTGACGTGATTTCGCGTTCCGCGAAGCGGTTCGAGGGTTGGAACGCGCTGGAGGGAGTCCCGGCCGGGCAGGTCGAAGATCACCGAGTCCCAGGAGGCGGCCGCCACATCGTCCGCGTACTGCTCCAGACAGCGGCCCCGGAAGTACGCCCGGGTGTCCTCCGGCGGCTTCGTGCGCGCCCGCTCGACCTCGGTCTCGTCCAGCAGTCGCTTCATGCGTCCGCGGCCCACCAGGCGGTTGTACAGGCCCTTCTCGGCGCGTACGTCCGCGTACTGGAGGTCCACCAGGTGCAGCCGGGCGGCGTCCCAGTCCAGGTTGTCGCGGCGCCGGTAGCCGTCCATGAGTTCGCGTTTGGCGATCCAGTCCAGCTCGCCCGCGAGGCTCATCGGGTCGTTCTCCAGTCGGTTCAGGGTGTCCTCCCAGCGGACCAGGACGTCCTTGGTCTGCTCGTCGGCGTCCGCTCCGTGGCGCTCCTCGACGTACTTGCGGGCCAGTTCGTAGTACTCCATCTGGAGCTGGACGGCGGTGAGTGTCCGGCCGCTGCGGAGGGTGACCAGGCGCTTGAGTGTGGGGTCGTGGGAGACCTGGTGGAGGGTGCGCACGGGCTGGTCCACGGCCAGGTCGACGGCGATGAAGCCGTCCTCGATCATGGACAAAACCAGGGCCGTGGTGCCCAGTTTCAGGTAGGTCGAGATCTCCGAGAGGTTGGCGTCGCCGATGATCACGTGCAGTCGTCGGTACTTCTCCGCGTCCGCGTGCGGCTCGTCGCGGGTGTTGATGATGGGGCGTTTGAGGGTGGTCTCCAGGCCGACCTCGACCTCGAAGTAGTCGGCGCGCTGGCTGAGCTGGAAGCCGTGTTCGTGGCCGTCCTGGCCGATGCCGACGCGGCCGGCTCCGGCGAAGACCTGCCGGGAGACGAAGAAGGGTGTGAGGTGGCGCACGATGTCGGAGAAGGCGGTCTCCCGCTTCATCAGGTAGTTCTCGTGCGTGCCGTAGGAGGCGCCCTTGTTGTCGGTGTTGTTCTTGTACAGGTGGATGGGCTGGGCGCCGGGGAGCTGGGCGGCCCGTTCGGCGGCCTCTGCCATGATCCGTTCGCCGGCCTTGTCCCAGAGGACGGCGTCGCGTGGGTTGGTGACCTCGGGTGCGCTGTATTCGGGGTGTGCGTGGTCGACGTAGAGGCGCGCGCCGTTTGTGAGGATCACGTTGGCGAGGCCGATGTCCTCGTCGGTGAGCTGGCTGGCGTCGGCGGCCTCGCGGGCGAGGTCAAAGCCTCGTGCGTCGCGCAGCGGGTTCTCCTCCTCGAAGTCCCAGCGGGCTCGGCGGGCCCGGTGCATCGCTGCTGCGTAGGCGTTGACGATCTGGGACGAGGTGAGCATGGCATTGGCATTGGGGTGGCCGGGGACGGAGATGCCGTACTCCGTCTCGATGCCCATTACTCGCCGTACGGTCATGCGGCCCTCCTTGCCCGGCGGCGCCCTCGGTCGTGGGCGCCGCTCAAGTACCGCTGGCGCTCCGGTGCGTGTGCGGTGCCCGTCTCCGCACTGCGCGACTCGGCGGTACCGAAGAGCCTAGAACGCCTTTGCGCTGGTGGGGAGATCATTTGCGTCATTGCCTGTTCCGGTGTGGTCCGGAAAACAGTCGGCTGCGGGTACCCGGTGGGGGCACCCGCAGCCGCCCTGTGTTTACAGGTACTGTCCGGTGTTCGCCACCGTGTCGATGGAGCGTCCGGTGTCCGCGCCCTGCTTTCCGGTGATGAGGGTGCGGATGTAGACGATCCTTTCACCCTTCTTGCCGGAGATTCGGGCCCAGTCGTCCGGGTTGGTGGTGTTGGGCAGGTCTTCATTCTCCTTGAACTCGTCCACGCACGCCTGGAGGAGGTGGGAGACTCGGAGGCCCTTCTGGTTGTGTTCGAGGAATTCCTTGATCGCCATTTTCTTGGCGCGTCCGACGATGTTCTCGATCATCGCTCCGGAGTTGAAGTCCTTGAAGTAGAGGACTTCCTTGTCGCCGTTGGCGTAGGTGACTTCCAGGAAGCGGTTCTCCTCGGTTTCGGCGTACATGTGCTCGACCGCGGTCTGGATCATGCTCTGGACCGTGGTGGCCTTGTCGCCGCCGTGTTCTCCGAGGTCGTCCGCGTGCAGCGGGAGGCGTTCGGTGAGGTACTTGCCGAAGATGTCCTTGGCCGCTTCGGCGTCCGGACGCTCGATCTTGATCTTCACGTCGAGTCGGCCGGGCCGCAGGATGGCGGGGTCGATCATGTCCTCGCGGTTGGAGGCGCCGATCACCACGACGTTCTGCAGGCCCTCGACGCCGTCGATCTCGGCGAGCAGCTGGGGGACGATGGTGTTTTCCACGTCGGAGCTGACGCCGGAGCCGCGGGTGCGGAAGAGCGACTCCATCTCGTCGAAGAAGACGATCACGGGGGTGCCTTCGCTGGCCTTTTCCCGTGCGCGCTGGAAGACGAGGCGGATCTGCCGTTCGGTCTCGCCGACGTACTTGTTGAGCAGCTCGGGGCCCTTGATGTTGAGGAAGAAGCTCTTGCCGGCGGCCTGGCCGGTGACCTCGGCGACTTTCTTGGCCAGCGAGTTGGCGACGGCCTTGGCGATGAGTGTCTTGCCGCATCCGGGGGGGCCGTAGAGCAGGACTCCCTTGGGTGGGCGCAGCTCGTGCTCTTTGAAGAGGTCGGGGTAGAGGTAGGGCAGCTCGACCGCGTCGCGGATGGCCTCGATCTGGTTGCCGAGGCCGCCGATCTGCTCGTACCCGATGTCGGGTACCTCTTCGAGGACGAGTTCTTCGACCTCGCTCTTGGGGACGACTTCGTAGACGTAGCCGGAGCGGGGTTCGAGGAGCAGGGCGTCGCCGGGGCGGATGGTGACGTCCAGCAGCGGCTCGGCGAGCCGTACCACCCGTTCCTCGTCGGTGTGCCCGAGCACCAGGGCTCGCTCGCCGTCCTCCAGGATTTCCTTGAGGGTGACGATGTCCCCGACGCGCTCGTACTCCATGGCTTCGACCACGTTGAGTGCTTCGTTGAGCATTACTTCCTGGCCGCGGCGCAGGATGTCGAGGTCCACGCTCGGGCTGACGTTCACCCGGAGCTTGCGGCCGCCGGTGAAGATGTCGGCGGTGCCGTCCTCGTTCGCCTGTAGGAAGACGCCGAAGCCGGCCGGTGGCTGGGCGAGCCGGTCGACCTCTTCTTTGAGGGCCACGATCTGGTCGCGGGCCTCGCGGAGTGTGTTGGCGAGTCGCTCGTTCTGTGCGGACACGCCGGCCAGGTTGGTCTGCAGCTCGACGATCCGCTCTTCGAGAATTCTCGTGTGTCGCGGAGAGTCGGCGAGCTTGCGTCGCAGGACGGCGATCTCCTGCTCAAGGTAGGCGATCTGTCCGGCGGGGTCTTCGGACCCTCGTCCCGGGCGGATGCCGCGGTTCATGTCGTCGTCGTGGGCTGCCACGGTCCTCACCTCCTCCAAGGGGAGCTGGACGCTTCCAGACCCTACCTGGGTGGGTGTCGATTGAAACCCCTAGATCACAAAGACTGTCAAGGTGTGTCCGATCTTCACCCTTGCGCTCTCCCTCACGCCAGGGGAATACCCACGGAACATGCTTGGGAAGCGGGCGCGGGTAGGGTCGAGGGGTTCAACACCCGTCAGAGCTGGCCGGATTCCTGTCGGCTCGGTCTGTGAACGGCAGGAGAGATGACCGTGGGGCAGGTGGTCCGAGGGGGCGGCGAGGCGCTGGAGGTCTGGATCGATCAGGATCTGTGTACGGGGGACGGGATCTGCGTCCAGTACGCACCCGAGGTGTTCGAGCTGGATATCGATGGGCTGGCCTATGTGAAGGGGGCGGAGGACGAGCTGTTGCAGGCCAAGGGGGCTGTGACTCCGGTGCCGTTGCCGCTTGTCTCGGATGTGGTGGACTCGGCGAGGGAGTGTCCGGGCGAGTGCATCCATGTGCGTCGGATTTCGGACAGGGTCGAGGTACACGGTCCGGACGCGGAGTGATCGTGAGGTCACCCCACGCAACAATGTCGGATTTCTCACATTCCCGTCGGTACGGGGTGTTTCATACGCTGTGGGTGGCCGCTGGTGTGGAACGGATGAACGCGCGGCCGTTCCACTGCCACTTGGCGGACGTCTTCACGTCCGGGCAGCAACTCGGTACGTCGGCCGTGGAGTAGCCGAGGAGGGTCGCGGTGACCGCACCGGACTGCACCGCGAAGTCGGTCACGGTGACCCGGTCCTTGGGGTCGACGAGCGTGGCGACGACGCGGACCCGCTCGGTCCGGGCGTCTCGGGTGAGGACGTAGATCCCGTCGGGCGGGGTGCCCATGGGGGCGTCGCAGTGCACCACGGCGACCGTCTCGGGGCTGCCGTCGCCGTCGAGGTCTCCGGTGGCCTTCTTTTTCACGACGGCCTTCACGGGTCCGCACTCGATGGGGAAGGCGACGCCCGCGGTGCCGGGCGCGGTGGCCGCGGGTGCGGGCTTCGGCCTCTGGTCCGCGGCGGGCTGGGCGGCCTTGGCCGAGCCGGGCTGGATCACCGAGGAGAGGGCGACGACGCCGGCGACGGCGGTTGCGGTGGCCACCCAGTGGATGGGGCGGGTGTGGGTGTGTGCGAGTTCCGGGACGGCGGATTGCACTAGGAGGGTCTCCTGTGAGGGCTGTGCCGGTGGGAGTGGCCAGCATGGTGCCACACGTCACAGTGCGGGGGAACGGCGGGGTCCGGGATTCCCGCGGGTCCTTCGCCCGCGGCGGTGGCGGCGTGTGGATCTCGCCGTCTTCCGGTCTCTGTTCCCTCAACGCGCGTGCGCTGTGGCCGAGTTCCCGGTCGGCCCGGGAGAACTCGGCCTCGGCGCTGCTGCGTTGGTGGTGGTGAGGGGGTCAGCGGCCGGGGCCGCCGTCGGCGTTGGGGCCCGCGTAGTCCTCGCCGTAGGCGCCCTTGGCGGGGCGGCGGCGGCGCATGGGCGGCTCGACGCCGTCGGCGAGGCGTCGGGCGGTGAGCAGAAAACCGGTGTGGCCGATCATCCGGTGGTCGGGGCGGACGGCCAGGCCCTCGATGTGCCAGTTGCGGATCATCGTCTCCCAGGAGGTCGGCTCGTTGAAGCAGCCGATCTCGCGGATGGACTCGACGGTCCGGGCGAGCTGCGTGGTGGTCGCCACGTAGCAGCACAGGATGCCGCCGGGCACGAGTGCCTTGGAGACGGCCTCCAGGCACTCCCAGGGGGCGAGCATGTCGAGGATGACACGGTCGACGTCGGCGTCGGAGAGGTTGTCCTGGAGGTCGCCGACGGTGAGTTGCCAGGCCGGGTGCGGTCCGCCGAAGTAGCGCTCCACGTTCTGCCGGGCGATGTCGGCGAAGTCCTCACGGCGCTCGTAGGAGTGCAGCATGCCCTGGTCGCCGATGGCTCGCAGCAGGAAGCTGCTGAGCGACCCGGAGCCGACGCCGGCCTCCACGACGCGGGCGCCGGGGAAGATGTCGGCGAAGGCGAGGATCTGCCCCGCGTCCTTCGGATAGACGACGGCCGCCCCGCGGGGCATGGACAGGACATAGTCGGGGAGCAGGGGGCGCAGCGCGAGGTAGGCGACGTTTCCGGTGGTGCGGACAACGCTGCCCTCGGGAGCGCCGATCAGTTCGTCGTGCGGGAAGGAACCCTTGTGGGTGTGGAAGTTCTTCCCGGCTTCGAGCGTGAACGTGTAGTGGCGGCCCTTGGGGTCGGTCAGCTGTACCTGGTCCCCGACCTTGAAGGGCCCGCGCCTGCGGGCGGCACCGGTCGGTTCGGACATGTGACCAGCCTACCGGTTCCCTGCCGGGGGCTGGACGGACGGAGGGGGTGGGGGGCTGCTGTGTGTGCGGACGGTGCGGATTGTGTGTGGCTTGTCGCGCCGTTCCCCGCGCCCCTGAAGGGCGCTGATGCGCAGGGCGTTGTCAGGCGGGCCGTGCCATGGCCTTGACGAAGACGCGACAAGGGGCGGGGCGCTGCTGCTTTGTGAGCGGGTGCGGGTGCTTCGTGGCTGAGCGCGCGGTTCCCCGCGCCCCCTTGGGGGCGCCTCAGGCCGGCCGTGCCATTGCCTTGACGAAGGCTCGTTCCACGTCGGCCGCGGACAGGACGCCGTAGATCTCGCCCGTTTTCTCCACCACCAGGTACTCGGTCGCCGGGGTGGCCCGCAGGACGTCGAGGAGGTCCTCGCCCGCGAGTTCGGCGGAGACGCGCATGCCGTCGGTGAGTTCCTGGGCGAGACCGCTGACGGCGACCCAGGGGCGGCGGTGCTCGGGTACGCCGACGATGGCGGCCTCGCGGACCAGGGAGAGCGGGTTGCCGTCGGCGTCGACGACGACGAGGGCGCGGGCGCCGGCGGCGTTGGCGCGGCGCAGCGCCTCGGACAGCGGGGTGTCGGTCTCCACCGGGACGGCGCGCCGGGTGAGGGTGCGGGCCCGCAGTTGTGGGAGGTGCTCGCGCAGCCGGGCCATGCGCAGGCTGTTGCCGGCGCCGGTCCAGATGATCGCCGCGAGGATGGCGGCGAGCAGGGCGTCGGTGACGGTGTCCATGCCGCTGATGTCCTGGGTGTCGGAGCCGAGGGCACCGGACTGGTTGAGCAGCGGGAGGCCGATCAGTACGGAGATGGCGAGGCCGCGGCCGACCCAGGCGGCGGCCACGGTGCCGGTCATGGGCCGGCCGGTGATCTTCCAGACGACCGCGCGGAGCATCCGGCCGCCGTCGAGGGGGAGGCCGGGCAGGAGGTTGAAGACGGCGACGATGAGGTTGGAGATCATCAGGCCGGCCAGTAGGACGCCGGGCACGGTGCCGGGTTCGACGGGCTGCATGGCCAGGTAGAACAGGCCCGCGAGGACCAGGGAGAGCAGGGGGCCGACGAAGGCCAGCACGAATTCGCGTCCGGGGGTCTCGGCCTCCTTCTCGATCTCGGAGACGCCGCCGAAGAACTGGAGCTGGATGCGGCGGACCGGGAGCTTGTAACGGATGGCGGCGACGGTGTGGGCGAGTTCGTGGACGAGGACGGAGGCGTAGAAGGCGACCGCGAAGAAGAGGGACACCAGGTAGCGGGCGGCGCCCAGCTCCGGCAGCACCCGGTCGAGCTGGCCGCCGAACACCCAGGTGATCAGCGCGGCGACGAGGAACCAGCTGGGCGCGACGTAGACGGGCACCCCGAAGGGCCGTCCCATGAGCAGCCCGCCGCCGGGCCCCTTGGGGCGCTCCGGCGGTTGCCCCGGTGTGGGCCCCTGGCCGGGGCCGGAATCGGTGTGCGCACGCGAGGCGGAGTCGCCGTCGTCCGATCGCCGGCCGGCTGCCGGGGGCGGGTCTGCGGGCCGTGCAGGTCCGGGCCGGGCCGGGGTGCCGTCGTGGGCTTCGGGCGGGGTCGGTGAGGGTGGCGCGGCCGAGGCGTCCGACGGGTCGTGTCCGGTCGTGGTGGCGGGGGCGTTGTCGGATTCGGTGTCGTGCTCGGGCTCAGGTTCGGGTTCGGCCGTGGTGTCCGCGGCGCCTGGTCGGGGCTCGGTCCGCTCGGTGTTCTTAGTAGGCTCGGGGGCCGCGACGCTGTCGTCGGTGTCGTTGCCGGTGCTCGGGGCCGTAGGACCTGCGGGGCGCTCGGCCGGCTCGTCGTTGCCGGACCGCGGCTGCCCGCTCCCGCCGCTCACGTCCACGGTGTCCCCTCGTTCGAAGCGTCTTCCGCGCCTGGCGGGCGGAAGGGTCTGGGGTCGATGGTATGCGGCCGTCGTCATGCGTTCCGCCCCGGCACCCCCCGTGTTCGCCCCGGGGTCGCCGGGCGGGCGGCGCGGCTGGGTCACTGTCAGTGGCGGCACGTATGGTCTGTGCTCATGGACAGCAGCATCGAGGGTGCAACGGGGGTCCGTCCCGGCGATGCCGGGGAGGGGGAGCCACCGGTCACGACGGCAGCGGCAGAGGCGGCGGACGGGGCGTCAGGCCCGGCCGACGGGGCCGCCCCAGCCGACTCGGCTGGGGCGGCCGGAAGGGCTGACGCGGCGGCTGCGGCTGGTCCGGCGGGGACGGCCGGGACGGTCGCCGTACCGCCCGCCGCTCTGTCGCCCTCGCGGGCCGGTGACTTCATGCAGTGCCCGTTGCTGTACCGGTTCCGGGTGATCGACCGGCTCCCGGAGCGGCCGAGCGAGGCGGCGACCCGGGGCACCCTGGTGCACGCGGTGCTTGAGCGGCTCTTCGACGCGCCCGCCGCCGAGCGGACCGCGCCCCGCGCCAAGTCGCTGATCCCCGGCCAGTGGGACCGGCTGCGGGAGACGAAGCCCGAGGTCGTGGAGTTGTTCGCGGACGACCCGCAGGGCGAGCGGCTCGCGCGCTGGCTCGGCGAGGCGGAGCAACTGGTGGAGCGCTGGTTCACGCTGGAGGATCCGACCCGGCTGGAACCCGCCGAGCGGGAGCTGTTCGTCGAGGCCGAGCTGGCGTCGGGGCTGCGGTTGCGCGGCATCATCGACCGGGTCGATGTGGCGCCCACGGGAGAGGTGCGGATCGTCGACTACAAGACGGGCAAGGCGCCGAAACCGCAGTACGCGGAGGGCGCGCTGTTCCAGATGAAGTTCTACGCCCTGGTCGTGTGGCGGCTGAAGCGGGTGGTCCCGCGCCGGCTCCAGCTCGTCTACCTGGGCAGCGGCGAGGTGCTGACGTACGACCCGGTGCTCGCCGACCTCGAACGGGTCGAGCGCAAGCTGCTGGCCCTGTGGGAGGCGATCCGGCAGGCCACCGAGACGGGTGACTGGCGTCCGCGCCCGACCCGGTTGTGCGGCTGGTGCGACCACCAGGCGCACTGCCCGGAGTTCGGCGGCACTCCCCCGCCCTACCCGCTGCCGGTGAGGGGGGCCGAGTCCCCGGGCGTCCCGCAGGGCAGAATGGGGCCGGGCTAGCAAAGGAGACTTATGGCCATCCGCGTCCTACTGGTCGACGACCAGCCGCTGCTGCGCACCGGATTCCGGATGATCCTGGAGGCGGAGCAGGACATCGCGGTCGTGGGCGAGGCCGGAGACGGCCTGCAGGCCCTCGATCAGGTGCGTGCTCTGCAGCCGGATGTGGTGCTGATGGACATCCGCATGCCGCGGATGGACGGGGTGGAGGCGACCCGGCAGATTTCCGGCCCGGGACGCGACGGCCCGGCGAAGGTGCTGGTGCTGACCACGTTCGACCTCGACGAGTATGTGGTGGAGGCGCTGCGGGCCGGGGCCAGCGGCTTCCTGCTGAAGGACGCCCCGGCCAATGAACTCGTCCAGGCGATCCGGGTGGTGGCCGCCGGTGAGGCCATGCTGGCGCCGAGTATCACGCGTCGGCTGCTGGACAAGTACGCGACGCATCTGCCGTCCGGCGAGGAGCCGGTGCCGGACACGCTGCACACGCTCACCGAGCGTGAGGTGGAGGTGCTGAAACTGGTGGCGCGCGGGCTGTCGAACGCCGAGATCGCCGCGGACCTGTTCGTCAGCGAGACCACGGTGAAGACGCACGTCGGGCATGTGCTGACCAAGCTGGGTCTGCGGGACCGGGTACAGGCGGCGGTGTACGCGTACGAGAGCGGGTTGGTGCGCCCCGGCGCGCAGTGACGGCGCGGCGACGAACGGCGTACCGGAATCCCCTGGGGGTGCCCGACAGCCGTACGAGAGCCCCGAGGTCGCCCTCTTCCGCAGAAGGGGCGCCCTCGGGGCTTCTTGGTCTTCTTGTGGGTCCGGGGCCGCGCGGGCGCGGACCACGGGGTGTGGGTCAGCCGCCCACGCCGCGGCCGAGCTCCCACAGCTGGAGCGTGGAGGACGAGTTGATGGCGTACGCGGCGCCCGTGATGTCGTCCCGCGCGGCGATGTACTGCTTGCCCTGCCACAGCGGCAGCACGGGGACTTCATCGGCGACGATGTCCTGGATGCGGGTGAGGGTCTTGGCGGCGCCGAGCCGGTCGGCCTCGCGGCGGGACTCCGGGATCAGGGTGTTGATGATCTCGGAGTTGGCGTAGGGGGAGGCGAGGAAGTTGTCCGTGTCGAGGAACGGCGCCAGATAGCTGTCGGGGTCGGGGAAGTCGGGGAACCAACCCATGCCGTAGACGTCGTACTTGCCCTTGCGCTCATCGGTCTGGAAGGTGGACCAGAGCCAGCCCTTGATGCTGACGTCGAACAGACCGCTGTCGTTGAGCTGCTTCTGCAGGACCTCGAACTCCTGCTTGGTGGCCGCACCGTAGTGGTCGGTGGTGTAGTGCAGGGTCAGCTTCACGGGGGTGGTGATGCCGGCCTTGGTGAGCAGTGACTTGGCCTGGTCTACGTCGGGCTCGCCGTACTTGTTGAAGAACGAGTTGGAATGCCCGGTGATGCCGGCCGGGACCAGCGAGTAGAGCGGCTCGGCCTGGGAGCCGTACACCTTGGAGACGAGTTCGGCGCGGTTGACGACCTCGGCCATCGCCTGGCGGACGGCCTTGTCCTTCACGGTCGGCGCATCGGTGTTGAAGCCGAGGAGGCGGATCTCCAGACCGGCCATCTCGACGAGGCTGATGTGCTGGTCGGTGTCGGCGTCCAGCTTGCGGATCTGCGTCGGCGTCATGGTGCGGGTCATGACGTCGATGTCACCCTTGTCGAGGGCGACGCCCATCGCGTCCGCGTCCACGAAGGAGCGCATCTCGACCTTGTTGTTGTTCACCTTCAAACTGCCCTTGTAGTGGGGGTTCTTGGTGAAGGTGGCCGAGACGACCTCGTTGTCCTTGACGTCGGTCTTCATCGAGTAGGGGCCGGAGCCGTCCACGTCGAAGCCGTCCCGCAGCTTGTCCTTCGCGTAATCCCTGGGGTTGACGATGCCCGCGACCGGGGTGGACAGCTTGTACGGGAAGGTGGCGTCCGCGGTCTTGAGGTGGAAGATCACCTCACGGTCGCCCTGGGTCTCGATGGTGTCGATGGTGGAGAGCAGGGCGAACACACCACTGTCCGCCTTGATCCGCATCGCCCGCTCCATCGAGTACTTGACGTCCTCGGCGGTGACGTCGTCGCCGCTGGCGAACTTCAGCCCGTCACGCAGCTTGCAGGCGTAGCGCTCGTTGCCGCTGTCGGTGAAGGTGCAGCTCTCGGCGGCCTCGGGCACCGGGTCACCGTCACCCTTGGGCTGGATCATCAGGGTCTGGACGGTCTGGCGCAGCACGTTCCAGGTGCCGACGTCGTACGCGTAGGCCGGGTCGAGGGGGGCCGGGGCGTCCTTGGTGGCGGTGAACCGGTCCGTGGTGCCGACGACGATCGGGTCGCCGCTGCCACTCCCGCTGTCGGATCCTCCGCACGCGGCGAGCACCGGCGCGAGCAGGCCCGCCACGGCCGGCAGCACCAAAGTCTTGCGGTTCATGCTCGAAGTTCTCCAGGGCTGTTCGAGTCCGTGTACCCGGCAGGCAGGGGTGTTGCGGCGGATCACGGGGGTAAGGGCGATGTTCTCGCGACGAGATTAGTCCGCACTCGCTCGACGGTTCACGGCCACGGGAGTTGAGTTCCCATCACGCAGCGAAACCGGGCGTGGACGCACCGAAAACCCGACAGCAGCAAGATTAGTGCAGCGTTCCACCAAACGGGACACATGGTCATACCCAGGCTGCCCGGGCGGGGGTGAGTGGCACAGGTCCCGGCGGATGTCGACCCCCGGGAACGTGGCGAACCTCACATCGTCAACTCGGCTTGCCACAAGCGGAATTCAGCCAGTCGGCCGACCTTGAATTCGGAGCGGTGTACAGCGGCGGACTCTTGCCCGATGCGTTGGCGCGCCGAGTGAATGGCTAGGGCATATCCGTCATCAGGCCGCGCAGAAAAGCCAGGTCGACCTCTTCGAGGGAGCCGACGACGGTGCGTCGGGCGGCCGGGGGGATGGGGGCGACGGACGGCACGGCGACCACCCGGCAGCCGGCGGCCTCGGCCGCCGCGACGCCGGTCGCGGTGTCCTCGACGACCGCGCACCTGGCCGGGTCCACGTCGAGGCCGGCGGCGGCGAGCAGATACGGGTCGGGGTGCGGCTTGGTGCGGGACACCTCGTCGCCCGCGATGGACAGGCCGAAGTGCTGGGTGCCGAGGGAGACCAGGACGCGGTCGATGATGCGCCGGTGGGACGCGGAGACCAGGGCCGTGGGGATCTCCTGCTCGTACAGCTCGGCGAGCAGCCGGGCGGCGCCGGGCATCAGCGGCAGGGCGCGGCCGATGCGGTCCTCGAACCCCTCGTTCAGCAGCACCGACAGCTCGGCGAGGGGGATGTCGGCGCCGGTGGCCTCGATGAGGAAACCGGCGCTGCGGGTCATCGGGCCGCCGACCACGACATGCCGCCAGGACTCGTCGAGGGTGTGGCCGAGGCCCGCGAAGACCTCGACCTCGACCTCCCACCAGAAGCCTTCGGTGTCCACCAGAGTGCCGTCCATGTCCAGGAGGACGGCCTGCAGGGCCGAGCCTTCCGCCGAACGGGTTCCGAGCGCGGGGACCGTAGCGGTCATCCTGGCGCACCTCCTTGAGGGACGATCAGGCCGGTTCCCATGCGGGGAACCGGCCTGCGGTGGACCGACAAGTGTACGTCCCCGCCAGGCGAACCGCCTCATGTGACTCCCCCACCTGGGAAAACCGCAGGTAACACCCGCCGAGCCATCCCGAACACCGCCCTGACCTGCGGAAATTCAACGAGCACGGTCCGGACTACGGGCACGACGGCCGGGCGTGAGCAGGAGGGGGCTGACCGGACGTGAGCACGGCGGCCCAGGCGCGGGACGGCAGCCGGACATGAGCCCGGTAGCGGGCGCAAGCACAACGGGCCGAACCACAAGCACGACGAGCCGGACGCGAGCACAACGACCGGGCGCGAGCATGGGGCCAGGCGCAAGTACGACGGGCCCGGTGTGAGCACGGCGGGTAGGCGCGAGTGCAGCGGCCAGGTGTGGGGCGGTCATCCGGGCAGTGCCACGGAACGAATGCGGGCCCTGCACGGCGTGCCCGCGGACGGATGCCCGGCCCCGACACGCGCGGACAAGACCAGCGCCCGCCGACCGGACACGCACGGGGACCCGCGAGGTCCCGGGCCGGACACGCACCCGCGAGGTCCCGAACCGCTGGACACGCACGCACGCCCCCAGGTCCCCGCGCAGGACCGGAACCGGATGCCCGCAGGTCGCCGCGCAGGACCGGAACCGGGCGGCCGACACCGGGAGCCGGCCCGCGCCGGGTCCCGAGGGTCAGCGGGCGTTGAAGTACTTGGCTTCCGGGTGGTGGATGACGATGGCGTCCGTGGACTGTTCCGGGTGGAGCTGAAACTCCTCCGAGAGGTGAACGCCGATACGTTCCGGGCGGAGGAGTTCGGCGATCTTGGCCCGGTCCTCCAGGTCGGGGCAGGCGCCGTAGCCGAGGGAGAAGCGGGCGCCCCGGTACTTCAGGGCGAACATGTCCTCGATGTCCGCCGGGTCCTCACCGGCGAAGCCCAGCTCGGAGCGGACCCTGGCGTGCCAGTACTCGGCCAGCGCCTCGGCCAACTGCACGGACAGGCCGTGCAGTTCGAGGTACTCCCGGTAGGAGTCGGACGCGAAGAGCCGCGCCGTCTCCTCGCCGATCCGCGAGCCGACCGTGACGACCTGGAGGCCGACGACGTCGGTCTCCCCCGACTCCTCCGGACGGAAGAAGTCGGCCAGGCACAGCCGACGGCCACGGCGCTGGCGCGGGAAGGTGAACCGGGTGCGCTCGTTGCCCCGGTCGTCCAGGATGATCAGGTCGTCGTCCTTGGACACACAGGGGAAGTACCCGTAGACGACGGCGGCTTCGAGCAGGTTCTCCGTCTGGAGCCGGTCCAGCAGGCCGCGCAGCCGCGGTCGGCCCTCGGTCTCGGCGAGTTCCTCGTAGGTGGGTCCGTCACCGGTGCGGGCCTGCTTCAGCCCCCACTGCCCCTTGAACAGCGCGCCCTCGTCCAGCCAGCTCGCGTACTCCCTGAGCTGGAT
This sequence comes from Streptomyces sp. NPDC004752, assembly GCF_053601275.1. Lineage (NCBI taxonomy): Bacteria > Bacillati > Actinomycetota > Actinomycetes > Kitasatosporales > Streptomycetaceae > Streptomyces > Streptomyces sp. NPDC004752. The sequence continues at coordinate 128,444 of NZ_JBSGBN010000003.1, forward strand.
GCCCTTGATGACACGAGTGTCCCAGAACGGCGGCGTGGGCACCGGGTTGTCGGTGGCGACGTCCGAGCGGAGGTGGCCCTCCTCCGGGCGCTCCTCGACCTCGACGGCCGCCGTCGCGCGCACCCGGCGCTGCTTCAGCTCCGGCAACTTCGCCCCGGGCAGGCCCCGCTTCACCCCGATGAGCGCGTCCATCAGACGCAGGCCCTCGAACGCGTCGCGGGCGTAACGGACCTCGCCCTCGTACAGCTCGTGCAGATCCTGCTCGACATACGCCCGGGTCAGGGCCGCGCCGCCGAGGATCACCGGGTAGGTCGCCGCGAGGTCCCGCTGGTTCAGCTCCTCCAGGTTCTCCTTCATGATCACCGTGGACTTGACCAGGAGTCCGGACATGCCGATGACATCCGCCCGGTGTTCCTCGGCCGCCTCCAGGATCGCCGAGACCGGCTGCTTGATGCCGAGGTTGACGACGTTGTAGCCGTTGTTGGACAGGATGATGTCGACGAGGTTCTTGCCGATGTCGTGCACGTCGCCGCGCACGGTGGCGAGCACGATCGTGCCCTTGCCCTCCGCGTCCGACTTCTCCATGTGCGGTTCGAGGTGGGCCACCGCCGTCTTCATCACCTCGGCGGACTGCAGGACGAACGGCAGCTGCATCTGGCCCGAGCCGAACAGCTCGCCGACCACCTTCATGCCGTCCAGGAGGGTCTCGTTGACGATGTCGAGGGCCGTGCGGGTCCGCAGGGCCTCGTCGAGGTCGGCCTCCAGACCGTTTCGCTCGCCGTCGATGATGCGCCGCTTCAGGCGCTCCTCCAGAGGCAGCGCGGCCAGTTCCTCGGCCTTGCCCGCCTTCAGCGACTTCGCCGTGGCGCCCTCGAAGAGCGCCATCAGCTTCTGCAGCGGGTCGTAGCCCTCCTCGCGGCGGTCGTAGATGAGATCGAGGGCCGTGCGCACCTGCTCCTCGTCGAAGCGGGCGATCGGCAGGATCTTGGAGGCGTGCACGATGGCCGAGTCCAGGCCGGCCTTCGCACACTCGTCGAGGAAGACCGAGTTGAGCAGGATACGCGCGGCCGGATTGAGCCCGAAGGAGATGTTCGACAGGCCCAGCGTGGTCTGCACGGCGGGGTGGCGGCGCTTGAGTTCACGGATCGCCTCGATGGTGGCGATGCCGTCCCCGCGCGACTCCTCCTGGCCGGTGCAGATGGTGAAGGTCAGGGCGTCGATGAGGATGTCGTCCTCGCGGATGCCCCAGGTGCCGGTCAGATCGTCGATCAGCCGTTCGGCGATCTCGACCTTCTTCTCCGGCGTGCGGGCCTGGCCTTCCTCGTCGATGGTCAGCGCGATGAGCGCGGCGCCGTGTTCCCGGGCCAGCTTCGTGACCTTCGCGAACCGGGACTCCGGGCCGTCGCCGTCCTCGTAGTTCACGGAGTTGATGACCGCCCGGCCGCCGAGCTTCTCCAGGCCGACCCGGATGACGTCCACCTCGGTGGAGTCGAGCACGATCGGCAGGGTGGACGCGGTGGCGAAGCGGCCGGCGAGTTCGTCCATGTCGGCGACGCCGTCGCGGCCGACGTAGTCCACGCACAGGTCGAGCATGTGCGCGCCCTCGCGGATCTGCTCGCGCGCCAGCTCCACGCAGTCGTCCCAGCGGCCCTCCAGCATGGCCTCGCGGAACTTCTTCGAGCCGTTGGCGTTCGTCCGTTCCCCGATCGCCAGGTACGAGGTGTCCTGGCGGAACGGCACCGACTGGTACAGCGAGGCCGCGCCCGGCTCGGGCTGCGGGCTGCGCTCGGGCGGGGTGCGGCCCTGGACGCGCTCGACGACCTGGCGCAGGTGCTCGGGGGTGGTGCCGCAGCAGCCGCCGACGAGGGAGAGGCCGTAGTCGCGTACGAAGTTCTCCTGGGCGTCGGCGAGGCCCTCCGGGCCGAGCGGGAAGTGCGCGCCGTCCTTGGTCAGGACGGGCAGGCCGGCGTTCGGCATGCACAGCAGCGGGATGCGGGAGTGCCGGGTGAGGTAGCGCAGGTGCTCGCTCATCTCGGCGGGGCCGGTCGAGCAGTTCAGGCCGATCATGTCGATGCCGAGCGGCTCCAGCGCGGTGAGCGCGGCGCCGATCTCGGAGCCCAGCAGCATGGTGCCGGTGGTCTCGAAGGCCATCGAGCACAGCAGGGGCACCTCGACACCGGTGGCCTCCATCGCGCGCCGGGCGCCGAGCACGGATGCCTTCGTCTGGAGCAGGTCCTGCGTGGTCTCGACGATCAGCGCGTCCGCGCCGCCGGCCAGCAGGCCCTCGGCGTTGGCCTGGAAGCCGTCCCGGATCGTCGGGTACGGCACATGACCGAGCGTGGGCAGCTTGGTGCCGGGGCCGATGGAGCCCAGCACCCAGCGCTGCCGACCGTCACCCGCGGTGAACCCGTCGGCCGCCTCGCGGGCGATGCGCGCACCGGCCTCGGACAGCTCGTACACGCGGTCGGCGATGTCGTACTCGGCCATCGCCGCCTGGTTGGCCCCGAAGGTGTTGGTCTCGACGCAGTCCACGCCCACGGCGAAGTACGCCTCGTGGACCGAGCGGACGATGTCGGGGCGGGTCAGGTTGAGAATCTCGTTGCAGCCCTCAAGGTTCTCGAAGTCGTCGAGCGTGGGCTCCTGGGCCTGGAGCATGGTGCCCATCGCTCCGTCGGCGACCACCACACGGGTGGCGAGCGCCTCGCGGAGCGCGGACACACGGGTCCTGCTGTCGGCTGAAGGGGTCGGTGGCAACGAGGCCATGTAAGGGCTCCCTGGAGTGCGACGGCTGTCGGCTATGCGGTCGTCCGGACGGACCCGGATACGGCGCACGGCGCCAGGGTAACCGGGAGTGGGCTCGGATGGGCAGGGCGTCCACGAGGCGGACGGGTGTGGCAGGACGGGCCACGCCGTTCTCATGCAGGGCGTGAACGACAAGGGCAACGGCCTCGCCACCCCGGGCGCCCTGATCACGGCGCCCGGCCCGGCGGGGTGGCTCCGACGGGGGCCATGCCCAGATCCTGGTCGTCGGTCCACTGATCGGCGGCACCATCGCTGCGGGCATCTGCAACGTCGCATTTCCTTAGAAGCACCGCTTTTCCTTAGAAGCACCGCGCTTCTCCGAATGAAGCACCACGCCTCCCCGAAGCCCCGAGCCGCCCAGCACGCGCCGCCCGCAAGCCGCCGCACACCACGGAACCTCCAGGAGCACACAGTGACCGACGCCCACACCGCAGGCCGCTTCATCGCCGCGATCGACCAGGGCACGACCTCCAGCCGCTGCATCCTCTTCGACCGGGACGGCAACATCGTCTCCGTCGACCAGAAGGAGCACGAGCAGATCTTCCCGAAGCCGGGCTGGGTCGAGCACGACGCCGACGAGATCTGGACCAACGTCCAGGAGGTCGTCGCCAAAGCCGTCGCCAAGGCCGACATCACCCGTGCCGACATCAAGGCCATCGGCATCACCAATCAGCGCGAGACCACCGTGCTGTGGGACAAGAACACCGGCCGCCCCGTCCACAACGCCATCGTCTGGCAGGACACCCGCACCGACGCCCTGTGCAAGGAGTTGGGGCGCAACGTCGGCCAGGACCGCTTCCGCCGCGAAACCGGCCTTCCGCTGGCCTCCTACTTCGCCGGACCCAAGGCCCGCTGGCTGCTCGACAACATCGACGGGCTGCGCGAGCGCGCCGAGGGAGGCGACATCCTCTTCGGCACCATGGACTCCTGGGTCATCTGGAACCTGACCGGCGGCGTCAACGGCGGCCACCACGTCACCGACGTCACCAACGCCTCCCGCACCCTGCTGATGAACCTGAACACGATGCAGTGGGACGACCGCATCTGCGAGTCCATCGGCGTACCGAAGCAGATCCTCCCCGAGATCCGCTCCTCCGCCGAGATCTACGGCGAGGTAGGCGGCGGCAAGCTGGGCGAGCTGCTCGGCGGCATCCCGGTCGCCTCCGCGCTCGGCGACCAGCAGGCGGCCCTGTTCGGCCAGACCTGTTTCTCCGAAGGCGAGACCAAGTCGACCTACGGCACCGGCACCTTCATGGTGATGAACACCGGCCACAAGATCATCAACTCCTACGCCGGCCTGCTCACCACGGTCGGCTACAAGATCGGCGACCAGCCGACGGTCTACGCCCTGGAGGGCTCGATCGCCGTCACCGGCTCACTGGTGCAATGGATGCGCGACCAGATGGGCCTGATCTCCACCGCCGCCGAGATCGAGACGCTCGCACTGTCGGTCGAGGACAACGGCGGCGCCTACTTCGTGCCGGCGTTCTCCGGTCTGTTCGCCCCGCACTGGCGCTCCGACGCCCGCGGTGTGATCGCCGGCCTGACGCGGTACGTCACCAAGGCGCACCTCGCCCGCGCCGTGCTTGAGGCCACCGCCTGGCAGACGCGGGAGATCGCGGACGCCATGACCAAGGACTCCGGCGTCGAGCTGTCCACCCTGAAGGTCGACGGCGGCATGACCGGCAACAACCTGCTCATGCAGATCCTCGCCGATGTTCTGGACGCCCCGGTGGTGCGTCCGGTGGTCGCCGAGACGACCTGCCTGGGCGCCGCCTACGCCGCCGGTCTCGCCGTCGGCTTCTGGCACAACACCGACGACCTGCGCGCCAACTGGCGCCGAGCCGCCGAGTGGACCCCCCGGATGGACGCGGAGACCCGCGCCCGTGAATACAAGAACTGGCTCAAAGCCGTCGAGCGGACCATGGGCTGGATCGAGCACGAGGAGTAAGCACCGGCAGGAGGAGTAAGCACCCGACATGGAGGAGTGAGCACCCGACGTGGTCGGCAGGCACGCCCCGCCCTGCTGGCCGTGCCTGCCCTGGGAAGGCACCCGGCCTACGGCGTCGGCCCGAGCGGGCAGAAGCTCGCGTGAGCACGTCGTTCGGCCGCGCGCGAGGTGGTCCCACTCCGGTGGGTCCGCGTCTTTCCGGTGCCCCCATAATGTGGCCAAGACATCGGATGTCTGAGCGCACAGGGAGGCCCGTCATGGCAGTCACCGATGAGGCGATCGAGAAGATCAAGGACATGATCGTCTCCGGTGCGCTGCGCCCCGGAGACCGGCTGCCCAAGGAGAGCGAACTCGCCGCCGAACTGGGGCTGTCCCGCAACTCGCTGCGGGAGGCGGTGCGCGCGCTGTCGCTGATCCGGATCCTGGACGTGCGTCAGGGCGACGGCACCTATGTCACCAGCCTCGATCCACAGCTGCTGCTGGAGGCGATGAGCTTCGTCGTGGACTTCCACCGGGACGACACGGTCCTGGAGTTCCTGGCGGTGCGCCGGATCCTGGAACCGGCCGCGACGGCGATGGCCGCCCCCCTGATCAGCGAGCAGCAACTGGACGTGCTGTCCGCCCAGTTGGAGGCGCTGGGCACAGCGCCCTCGGTGGAGGAGCTGGTCGCCTGCGACCTGGAGTTCCACCGCGGCATCGTGCAGGGCGCCGGGAACTCGGTGCTGTGCTCCCTGCTCGACAGCCTGTCCGGGCCGACCACCCGGGCGCGGATCTGGCGCGGGCTGACCCAGGAGGACGCGGTCGCCCGTACCCTGCGCGAGCACCGGGCGATCCTGGCCGCGCTGCGCGACCGGGACGCCGAGGCGGCCCGGTCCTGGGCGACCGTGCACATCGCGAGCGTGGAACAGTGGCTGCGGTCCACTCTGTGAGGTCGGCCAAGCCACTCTGTGAGGTCGGCCAGGGGCGCCGTAGTAGTGCGGGCCGTCCTGTTGCTGCCGGTTCGCTGTGGCCGCTCCCGCACCGTTCGCTGTGGCCGCTCGCGCAGTTCCCCGCGCCCCATGGTCTGTGCTCCGGCCCGCGTCACAAGAGGCGACCGGAACCTGACATCACCGATCACCGCGGGGTGTTCGACGGCGGCGAACGGGGCAGTGATCCGTTCACTCGCCCGTGCAAGGGGGCTGCGGGCGTCCCCACCGGACGCCGTAAGGTTGGGACGTACGCGAGGGCACGTCGGAAGGAGGCGCTGGGTGATCGAGCTGGAGGGAGTTCCCGAGCTGATCGACCCAGTCATGGTGGCCGCGTTCGAGGGCTGGAACGATGCCGGGGACGCCGCCTCCACCGCGGTCGCTCATCTTGAGCGGGAGTGGAAGGGCGAGGTCTTCGCGGCGCTGGACGCCGAGGACTACTACGACTTCCAGGTGAACCGCCCCACGGTGTTCATGGACGGCGGCGTCCGCAAGATCACCTGGCCGACGACCAGGTTGTCGGTCGTCCGGGTCGGCGGCGACAAGCCGCGGGACCTGGTGCTGATCCGCGGCATCGAACCGTCCATGCGCTGGCGTTCGTTCTGCAACGAGCTGCTGGGCTTCGCGCACGAGCTGGGGGTGGAGCTGGTGGTCATCCTGGGGGCCCTGCTCGGCGACACCCCGCACACGCGCCCGGTCCCGGTCAGCGGGGTCACGTCCGACCCCGACCTGGCCGAGCGCATGGATCTGGAGGAGACCAAGTACGAGGGCCCCACGGGCATCGTCGGCGTGCTGCAGGAGGCGTGCACGCACGCGGGCGTCCCGGCGGTCAGCCTGTGGGCGGCGGTGCCGCACTACGTGTCGCAGCCGCCCAACCCGAAGGCGACGCTGGCCCTGCTGAACCGCCTGGAGGACCTGCTCGACCTGCGTATTCCGCTGGGCGAGCTGCCGGATGACGCGCGCGCCTGGCAGGTGGGCGTGGACCAGCTGGCGGCCGAGGACAGCGAGGTCGCCGAGTATGTGCAGACGCTGGAGGAGGCGCGGGACACCGCCGAGCTGCCGGAGGCGTCGGGCGAGGCGATCGCCCGGGAGTTCGAGCGCTATCTGCGGCGCCGGGACGTCGGCCCGCCCGGCGGGCATGCCACGGCGGACGGCGGGGACGGCCCCTCCCCGTCCACGTACTGGCGGGACAATCCGACCGGCCGGCCCCGGCCACCGAAGCCGCCGAAGCCCGGCAATTCCGGTGGTACGTCGGACGACGACGAGGACACCTCGGAGGACTGAGCGGGGCGGTGCGCAGGTGACGTCGGCCGCGGCGGGCGATCGCCATCGGCACGTCGAAGCCCGGTGCGACGTAGGTTCTGTACGACGTAGAGGGCGCGGCCGGCTATCAGCAGGCCGTCGCCGTTGGTGAGCGGTACCGGGTCCCCGGGCGGAGAGGTACGACGCGAGGGTGGTGCCGCTGCGGGCGGCCACGACGCGGGCACCGGGACTGCCGTCCCGCGGTGAACAGCCGTCACGTAGGCGTCGAGTTCGAGGCCGACGGCGGCAGTGCCGGGGCCGGTTGGAGATGGTCCGGCCGTCGCCCGTGAGCAGGGCCGAACGGTAGACGGAGCCGTCGGCGAGGCGGGCGAAGGGGCCCGCGCCGATGGTGAAGTCCTCCGGCTGCCAGTCGTTCGGCAGCCGGAGGGGATACCGCGAGCGTCGCCGCGGCATTCGTCACCGCGGCGACGGTGAGCAGCCGACGCCGGATCAGGGCTGGTGCGAAGGCGCCGTGTGTGGGTGCCACGGGGTGACCTTCCGCGAGGGAACCGGCAGTTGGCCGGTCCAACGCTCACCTGGCACGTCCCGCCCCCTCGCAACAGTCATCAACGGCGCCCGGCGCCGCCGCCCGCCGTCTGCTCACCCGGCCGCGGTCGGCCCGGTCACAGCGCGACGCCCAGCAGGGCGTCCACGGCGCGCGAGACGATGCCCGGGGCGCCCGTGTCCGTACCGCCGTGCTCCCGCTGCTCGGCCGCCCACCGGTCGACGGCGGCGAGTGCGGCCGGGGCGTCGAGGTCGTGCGCGAGGGCCTCGCGGATCTCCTCGACGAGCGCCTCGGCTCCCGGTCCGTCGGGCCGGGAGACCGCGGTGCGCCAGCGGCCGAGCCGGGCCACCGCGTCCGCCAGCACCCGGTCGGTCCACTCCCAGTCGGTCCGGTAGTGGTGGGCGAGCAGGGCGAGCCGGATGGCGGCGGGGTCGACGCCGTCGCGGCGCAGTCGGGAGACGAAGACGAGGTTGCCCTTGGACTTCGACATCTTCTCGCCGTCCAGGGCGACCATGCCGGCGTGGACGTACGCCTTGGCCATGGGAAACTCGCCGGTCAGCACCTGGGCGTGCGAGGCGCCCATCTCGTGGTGCGGGAAGGCGAGGTCGGAGCCGCCGCCCTGGACGTCGAAGCCCATGCCGAGGTGGTCCAGGGCGATGGCCACGCACTCGATGTGCCAGCCGGGCCGTCCGGGGCCCAGCGAGCCGCCGTCCCAGCTGGGCTCGCCCTCGCGGGCGGCCATCCACAGCATCGGGTCGACCGGGTTCTTCTTGCCCGGGCGGTCCGGGTCGCCGCCGCGCTCGGCGGACAGCAGCCGCATGGCGGCGGCGTCGAGGTTCGAGACGCCGCCGAAGTGGGGGTCGGACTCCACGGAGAAGTAGATGTCGCCTTCGAGTTCGTAGGCCGCGCCCAGGTCCCGCAGCCGCTCGACGAGCGGCACGATGCCCGGTATGGCCTCGACGGCGCCGATGTAGTGCTCGGGGGGCAGCATCCGCAGGGCGGTCATGTCCTCGCGGAACAGGGTGGTCTCCTGCTCGGCCAGGGCGACCCAGTCGACGCCGTCGCGCTGCGCGCGCTCCAGCAGCGGATCGTCGACGTCGGTGACGTTCTGCACGTAGTGGACCTGGCGCTTCGTGTCGAGCCACACACGCTGGACGAGGTCGAACGCGTTGTAGGTCGCCGCGTGACCCATGTGGGTCGCGTCGTACGGGGTGATGCCGCAGACATAGATGCGGGCGACGGGACCGGGGGCGAGGGTGACCAGGCCGCCGGTCGCGGTGTCGTGGATCCTGAGATCACGGCCCTGACCGGGCAGGGCGGGGACTTCGGAAGCGGGCCAGGCATGCATGTACATGAGACTAACCGGCGGCGAGTTCGCCATACGAACCGGACCGGCCGGACGGCCGGAAAGGCGATCTTGCGTACGGGCCGGCCGTGTGCTCCGCCGCCGCCCGCTACACGGGTGGCCAGGGAATCGCGGGCCACTCCCCGCTCGGCTCCGGATGTCTTCCGGACGTCAGGAGCGTCTCGACACGCGCGCGCGTGGCCGCCAGCTCCGCCGTCGTGATCAGCGCGGCCAGCCGGCCGGCCAGTGCGCCGCCGTCGCCCAGGGCCTCGCGCAGGCCGTTGAGGACGTCGACCGCCTCGGGGGTGAGCGGTTCGCCCGCCCAGCCCCACAGCAGCGTCCGCAGCTTGTTCTCGGCGTTGAAGGTGACCCCGTGGTCGATGCCGTACAGCCGTCCGTCGGCGGTCGGCAGCAGATGGCCGCCCTTGCGGTCGGCGTTGTTGATCACCGCGTCGAGGACGGCGAGCCGACGCAGCCGCTCGTCGTCGGCGTGCACGAGCAGCGCCGTGCGGCCCTCGCCGACCTCGGCGAGGCCGATCGCCTTCCAGCCCGGTTCCGGCTCCTCCCCGTCGGCCAGGGCGAGCAGCTCGGTTTCGGGGGCCGCCTCGATCCACAGCTGGCACATGCCCTCGCCGTAGGGTCCGTCCCGCAGCACCGTGGGCGGCACCAGTCCCCAGCCGGTGGCCTCGGAGACCTCGTAGGCGGCCACCTCGCGCTCGGCGAGGGTGCCGTCCGGGAAGTCCCACAGGGGGCGCTCACCGGCGACCGGCTTGTACACGCAGGATGCCTCGTGACCATCGGACACAACTGTGCAGAACAGCGCGGCGTTGGACGCGTCGCGGATACGGCCGCGTACCTTCAGCTCGCCCCTGGCGAGCAGTTCGGCGGGGGCGGTGACGGGCGTCATGCTCCGCGGCGGTATCCGTTCTGGCGCGGACATACGTGTCCTTCCGGATCGAGCGGCAGGCTGCACAGCGGGCACGGCGGCCTTCCGGCGTTGACGACGTCGAGGGCGCGTTTGGCGAAGGCCCTGGCCTGCGTGCCGGTGAGCCGGACGCGCAGCATCGGGGGCCCGTTCTCCTCGTCCTGGAGCAGCCGTTCCTCGGCCTCCGCGAGGTCCTCGTCGGAGTCGGCGTCCAGCTCGACCAGCGCCTGGGCCTCGACGATCATGCGCTGTTCCTCGCCGTCCCAGGCCAGGGCCATGGTGCCGACGCGGAACTCCTCCTCGATGGGGGTGTCGAGCGGGGCGGAGTCCTCGATCTCGGTCGGGGCCATCGCGGGCACCGGCGCACTGCCGCCGCTACGGCGTACCACCTCGTCGAGCAGCTCGTCCATGCGCTCCGCGAGCGCGGCGACCTGGGTCTTCTCCAGGGCCACGCTGGTCACTCGGGGGCCGGCGCACGCCTGGAGGAAGAACGTACGGCGTCCGGGCAGCCCGACCGTACCGGCCACGAAGCGGTCCGGGGGGTCGTAGAGGAACACCTGACGGGACACGTCCTGTCTCCATTGGAATCGAGAATGCGTGAAGGTCCATGTGTGAACGCGGTGATGTCAACCGCTTCACCCTACTGCGGCCGACGATCACGGTGCGCCCGCACCGCCACCGACGGGAGCGTCTTCCCCGGGCGGTTCCTCGCGGGGCACAAGGGAGGCGAAATCCCCGGTGTCACCGAGGCGAACGAGAAACGGCCGCAGGCGCGTGTACCGGATCGCCGTGACGGAGCAGGGTTCGACGGAGATCCGCTGGAACAGGTCGAGATGCAGACCGAGGGCGTCCGCGACGAGGGACTTGATGATGTCGCCGTGCGAGCACATCAGGTACACGGCGTCCGCGCCGTGGTCGCGTTCCACGCGCGCGTTCCACTCGCGTACGGCCTCCGCGGCGCGGGTCTGCATGGCCCGCATGGATTCCCCGCCGGGGAACGCGGCGGCCGACGGATGTGCCTGGACGACCTGCATCAGCGGCTCGTCGTTCAGCTCGGCGAGCTTGCGTCCGGTCCAGTCGCCGTAGTGGCACTCCCCGATCCGTTCGTCGGTGTGGGCGCTCAGCTGGGGCCGGGCGTCCAGGAGTGGCCGGATCGTCTCCTGGCAGCGTTGCAGGGGGCTTGTGACCACTTCGGCGAGGGGGAGCGCGGCGAGCCGTCCGGGCAGTGCGGCGGCCTGTGCGGCCCCGCGCTCGTCCAGGGCGACGCCCGGCGACCAGCCGGCCAGCTCGCCCGCGGTGTTGGCGGTGGAACGTCCGTGCCTTACGAGGATCAGCGTGGGCATGCGGCCCAGGGTAAGCGCCCGCCCGCGCTGTCGCGGGCGCCGGTGCGGCGGCCGAGGCACGCGCGCGGGGCGACAGCTTCCTCTGGATCGGGCTGCACGAGCCCACGCACCGGGAGCTCGATCTGGTCACCGAGGAGTTCGGGCTGCATCGTCCTCCATAGCCCTGAACGGGCATGGGAGGTGCCCCCAGCCGTCGAGGACGCGCTGAAGGCGCATCAGCGGCCCAAGTTGGAGGTGTACGACGACTCGCTGTTCGTGGTGCTCAAGCCGGTGACGTACGTCCCGGACAACGGCGTCGTCACATCCGGCGAGCTGATGCTGTTCCTCGGCGACCCATTCGTGGTGACCGTGCGGCACGGCGAGGGCTCACCGCTCGGCACCGTCCGTCGTGAGTTGGAGCAGCGGCACGACATGCTGCGGCACGGCCCGACCGGGGTGCTGTACTCGATCACCGATTCGGTCGTCGACCACTATGTGGAGGTGGCCACGGAGCTGGGCACCGACCTGGAGGCGCTGGAGGCGGAGGTGTTCTCGCCGGCCGGCGGCTCGCGGCACACGGCGTCGCGGATCTACACCTTCAAGCGGCAGGTCATGGAGTTCCGGCGGGCCACCGGGCCGCTGGCGATGCCGATGACCCGGCTCACGGGGGTGGGCCAGTACGCCGGGCCGGCCGGGTCGGTGCCGTTCGTGCGGGCGGAGGCGCGCCCGTTCTTCCGGGACGTCAACGACCACCTCACGCGTGTGAACGAGTCGGTGGAGGGCCTGGACCGGCTGGTGTCGGACGTCCTGTCGGCGCACCTGGCGCAGATGAGCGTCCGGCAGAACGACGACATGCGGAAGATCTCCGCGGCGGCGATGGCCGTAGATCCCCACGATGATCGCGGGGATCTACGGCATGAACTTCGACCACAGGCCGGAGCTGCACTGGCTGTGGTCGTATCCGGCGGTGATCGGGGTGATGGGGGCTCTGGAGGTGGTGCTGTACCGGACGTTCAAGCGACGCGGCTGGCTGTGACGTGCGCCGTCAGGCGGGTTCGGGGGTGGTGGGCGCGGGGCCGCCCAGGGCGTTGCGGTGTTCGGGCATCCGCAGGGACACCATCCGGCGCCAGCCCGCCGCCCGTTCGTACCCGTACACGGCGTGGATGCCGGCCGCGAGCAGCGCGGACTTGGCCCTCGGCCAGCCGAGGATGCGGCCCATGTGGGCCAGCACGGCAAGGCTGACGTCCCGGTGGATCCGGATCTCGGCCAGGGCGCACTCGCGCAGGGTGCGCCGGATGGCGGGGCCGTGGCCGGCCCGGGCGAAGCGCAGCAGTTCCTCGTGGCAGTAGGCGAGGTGGTTGTCCTCGTCGTTCGAGATCATCTTCACGGCGCGGCCGATGTCGGGACGGTCGCCGAAGTATGTGCGCAGCATCGTCATCTGCTCGGCGGCCCGCTGCTCGGTGACCCGGCTGTGGGCGAGGTAGACGACGAGGTCCTGGACCGTCAGCGGCTTCTCGGCCCTCAGTTTCTCGTGGGCGAGTCCGATGCCGTGGCGTTCCAGGAGCATGGTGTAGTCCGTCTCGGGCGGGACCGGGACGGGCCGCAGGCCGCGTCTGTCCATCAGCGCGTTGAAGATGCGCCCGTGCTTGTCCTCGTCGGCGCCGTGCCGGGTGATCTTGGGGGCGAGTGCGCGTTCGCTCCGTGGCACCAGTGCGGCGATCCGCGCGTTCTCCCAGCCGCCCTGCGACTCGCCGCTGGCCGCGATGGAGCAGAAGAGCCGGAAGGATTCGTCGTTGTCGAGGATCTCCTGGAACAGACTCTTGGCCGAAAGCATCGTGGGCACCTTCCTGCGGGATGCGCGGGTTCCGCGGGGCTCCGCCGGTTTCCATGAGATTCCGTGAGATTCCGCAGGATTCCGCAGGATTCCTCGAAGAACGAGTCAAATGCCGCGCTGAAGGTGCCGCAACAGGTGTGTCGGGCGACTCCGCCGAACGGATGAGCCGAACGGATGAGCAGTCGGGCCGTGGCGGAGGCGTAACCGCGCGGGCGCGGGCGCGTTGTTCCCCCTGACGGCCGTGGCGGGGAAGACCCCCGAGCCCCCACCACGGCCGTGAAAACCCCTCTCCCCACGGCCCCGGCCCGGCTTTCGTTTCAGGCGAGGCCCGCGCGGTCCAGGGCCTCGGCGCCGGCGCGCAGGGAGGCGATCCGCTCGGCGAGCGTGGAGCCCGCGGGGGCGAGGGTGAGGGTGGTGACCCCGGCCGCGGCGTATGCCTTCATACGGTCGGCGATGCGGTCGACGGAGCCGAGCAGGGTGGTCCGGTCGATCAGGTCCTGCGGTACGGCGGCCGCGGCGCCCCGCTTGTCGCCCGAGAGGTACCTGTCCTGGATCTCGGCGGCTTCCTTCTCGTACCCCATGCGCCGGGCGAGCTGGTTGTAGAAGTTCTGTTTACGGCTGCCCATGCCGCCGACGTACAGGGCCGTGTAGGGGCGGAAGGTGTCGGCGAGCCGGGACACGTCCTTGTCGTCGCCGACGGCGAGCGGCAGGGTCGGGCAGACGTCGAACCCGTCGAGGCCCTTGCCCGCCTTCTCACGCCCGGCGCGCAAATAGGAGACGGCCGTCTCCTCCAGGTGGTCGGCCGAGGGGAAGATGAGCAGCGCCCCGTCGGCGATCTCCCCGGTCTGCTCCAGGTTCTTGGGTCCGATGGCGGCGATGTAGAGCGGGATGTGCTCACGCTGCGGGTGCACGGTCAGCTTGATCGGTTTGCCGGGGCCGCCGGGCAGCGGGAGCGTCCAGTGCTCGCCCTCGTAGGACAGACGCTCACGGGTCATGGCCCGGCGGACGATCTCGACGTACTCGCGGGTGCGGGCGAGGGGTTTGTCGAACTTGACTCCGTACCAGCCCTCGGAGACCTGCGGGCCGGAGACGCCCAGGCCGAGCCGGAAACGGCCGCCGGACAGCGCGTCGAGGGTCGCGGCGGTCATCGCGGTCATCGTCGGCTGCCGGGCCGGGATCTGGAAGATGGCCGAGCCGACATCGATCCGCTCCGTCTGCGCGGCGACCCAGGTCAGCACGGTGGCCGCGTCCGACCCGTATGCCTCGGCGGCCCAGCACACGGCATATCCCAGCCGCTCGGCCTCCTGCGCCACGGCCAGATTGTCCGCGTCCGTGCCGGCACCCCAGTACCCGAGGTTGATCCCGAGCTGCATGACCGAATCCCCTTACCCGTGAGTAACGTCTCTGTCCCGCAGACATTAGCGCGCCCCGCCCTCACACGGCAGGGGCGAACCGGGGTGACGATCAAGGTGGGGTGCTTGGCGTGCGCCCGGGTGGCTGGGCGGTGGGGGCCGGGTGGGCTGCGAATTCGGGTCGGCGGGCCGTGGGGCGGCGGTCACCGACCGGGTGGGTGGGTCGCTGCTCGGCGGGGCGGCGGGGGCGGCTGCGGTTGCGGCTGCGGCTGACGCGAGGGGGAAGTGGGGCGCCTCGGTCGTGCGTCCGGGCGGCGGGTCGGCGGGCGGGAGGCAGGGGCGGCCCGCCGGAGCGGTGACAGCCGGTGATCGGGGTGTCGGGACCGCTCGGCGGTCACGCGGTCGTGCGGCGCCGGGAGCTGGGACATCGGTTGTCCACAGGCGCCCACGGGGCCAGTTCCGGCCAGTAGGGTCGGCGGACATGGAGCAGAGGCATCTCGGCCGTACTGGCCTGCGCGTGTCCCGGATCGGACTCGGCACCCTCACCTGGGGCCGGGACACCGACGAGCATGACGCCGCGGACATGCTGAAGGCGTTCTGGGAGGCGGGCGGGACCCTCGTCGACACCGCGGATGTGTATGGCGCGGGGGAGGCCGAGTATCTGCTCGGACAGCTGGTAGAAGGGCTGGTGCCGCGCCGGGACCTGATCATCTCGACGAAGGCAGGGAGCGTACCGGACCCCGACCGCCGTTTCGACGGCTCGCGCGGCCATCTGCTCGCCGCGCTCGACGCCTCCCTCGCCCGGCTCGGCACCGACTATGTCGACATCTGGCACATTCACGGCTTCGACCCGCACACCCCGCTGGAGGAAACCCTCCAGGCCCTCGACCTGGCCGTCAGCAGCGGTCGCGTGCGCTACGCCGGCGTCTCCAACTTCTGCGGCTGGCAGCTCGCCAAGGCCGCCACCTGGCAGCTGTCCCAGCCGGGCGCCCGCACCCGGCTGGCGAGCACGCAGCTGGAGTACTCGCTGCTCCAGCGCGGCGTGGAACGTGAAGTGCTGCCCGCCGCCCTCGACCTGGGCATCGGCCTGCTGCCTTCCTCCCCGCTCGGCCGCGGCGTCCTGACCGGCAAGTACCGCAACGCGACTCCGCCGGACTCGCGCGGCGCCTCCGAGGACCTGGCGCCGTTCGTCGCGCCGTACCTCGACGACACCGCGAGCCGGATCGTGGACGCCGTGACGACGGCGGCGGACGGGCTCGCGGTGACCCCGCTCCAGGTCGCCCTCGCCTGGGTCCGCGACCGCCCCGGCGTGGCCGCCCCGATCATCGGCGCGCGCAACGCGCAGCAGCTCACGGCGGCGTTGTCAGTGGAGGCGCTTAGTCTTCCTGACGAGATCTGCCGAGCGCTCGACGATGTGTCGGCGCCCCTGCACCGCTATCCCGATCACGACTGGAGCACGCTGTGAGCACGGACCCGGAGACCACGGAGGAAACCCGGCCGGGGACCCCGCAGACCTCGGACCCCGCGGACGCTACGGACCCCGCGGGCGCTACGGATCCCACGGGCGCTACGGATCCCACGGGCGCTACGGATCCCACGGGCGCTACGGATGCAACGGACCCCACGGAATCTGCGGATGCCTCGGAATCTGCGGATGCCTCGGAATCCGTGGAGGGAAGGGAGGGCGCGGGCGAGGACAGTGCCGAGCCGTCCGGCGCTGCGGCCGGGGAGGGCGACGCCGAGGCGGCCTCCCAGCAGTCCGAGGCGGCGGCGGAACTCGCCGCCCAGCGCGTCGAGCGGGAGCGGATCGAGCGGCGCAAGGCCGAGAAGAAGGCGCCGGTCGAGAGCGGCGCCAAGCTCAGCGGCACGGCCGCCGATCTGCTCGCGGCCGTGCGGGCGGTGGAGAGCGGCGAGCGGCCCGTCACCGCGTCCTTCGGCGAACCGGCGCCCGCCCCGCGCCGGCCGGCCACCCCTGAGCCCCCACGCCCGCCGCAGCCCGCCCCGGCCGTCGAACCTACCGCCCCGGCACCGGCGACGGTGGACGCGGTGCGCGGGGTACTGACCGAAGGCGGCGCCCCCGAGGGTGTCGCGCCCCAGGCAGCAGCGGCGCTCGGCGAGGGCGCGGACGCCCGACTGCGGTCCGATCCCTGGCTGTTGCTGCGGGTCAGCGGCGTACGGCCGGAACAGGCCGACGGCTTCGCGCGGGCGCTGCTCGGCGCCGAGTGCGGCCCGGACGACGAGCGGCGCGGCCGGGCGATGACCGGCTGGCTGCTGGAGCAGGCGGCACTGGCCGGGCACACCGCCCTGGAGCTGCCCGCGCTGCTCGCCGCGCTGGCCCGGCAGGGCGTGCCGGATCCGGACGCGGCGGTGCAGAGCACGCTCGCGGAGGGTGAAGCCCTGATCTTCCAGGACGCCTTGGAAGAGCCGGGCGCACCGGCCCGGCCGCGGCCGGCAAAGGCCGACCAGGACGGCGAGGACGCCGAGGAGGAGCGGCCCGTCCGGGTCCTCCTCGGCCTGGAGCGGTATGCGCTCGCCGAGGAGAGCCTCGCCGACGGCCTGGCCCGCCTGATCAACTCCGCGCCCAAGGAGGTCGGCCCGGCCGATGCCCGGGAGCGGGCGGCCGACGCCGCCGGGGGCTCGACGGGCGAGCTGATCGGGGCGGTCGCGGGGCACGGACTGGTGCTGCACACGGGCGGCCACGCGTCCCTCGTCGACCCGGCGCGCCTGCTGCACGAGGCGCCCGCGCTGGGCCTGCGGGCCTGGGCCGCCGCGCACACGGCCGACGGCCGGGACGACTGCGCGGCGCTGCTCGCCGGCTTCGACCGGCCGGACGGACCGGCGGACCGGACCGGCTGCGGGACCGCGACCGTCGCGGGGCTGCTGGCGGGCGCCGAGGGACCGGGGCGGGACGCGGACGGCGCCCTGGACCTCGACCTGCTGATCGTGCTCGACGCGCCCCAACTCGACGTCGAGACGGCCGCACTGCTCGTGGAGTCGCTGCCGGACGGGGCCCGGCTCGTGCTGTCCGGTGACCCCGCGGTCCTGTGGTCGGCCGGGCCCGGGCGGGTCTTCGCCGACCTGCTCATGACCCGGGCGTGCCCGCAGATCGCCTCCCGGGTGCCCGACCCGGGCCCGCTCGGCGAGCTCGTCTCCGGTATCGGCATCGGCGAACTGCACCAGGTCGAGGCACCCGGCAAGGAGGTCGTGATCGTGCCCGTGCGGGACGCGGGCGAGGCCGTGCACCGGACCGTGCAGCTGGTCGCGGACTCGGTGCCGCGGGCCCTCGGCGTCCCGGCCGAGCAGACGGTGGTGATCACACCGGGGCACGGCGGAGCGGCCGGTACCCGCGCGCTCAACGCGGCGCTCAAGGAGCGGCTCAACCCGGGACCCGGCCGTTTCGGCGGCTTCGACCCCGGCGACCGGATCGCCTACTCCCCCGCCCCCGGCCGTACGCTCCCGGGCCAGGTCGTGCGGGCCGACACCGACGGACTGCACCTGTCCTGCGCGGGCGGACCCGTCGTGGTGGCGAGGGAGCAGGTGGAGCGCTCCGTGCGGCACGGCTGGGCCTTGACCGCGCACCAGGCGGCGGGCGCCCGGTGGTCGGCGGTGGTCGTAGTACTGCCCGGCGATGCCGCGCAGACGCTCAACAGGCCGTGGGTATATACGGCGTTCGGCCGGGCCGACCGCCATCTGTCCGTGGTGCACGGCGTGGAGCAGGCGCTGCCGAGAGCGGTCGCCGAGATCCCCGCCAAGCCCCGGACCACCCGCCTACCGGCCCTGCTACGCGCCCAGCTCCCGTCGGCCGACTGACCCGCACGGCGGCACGCCCGACACGGCGGCACGCCCGACACGGCGGCACGCCCGACACGGCGGCACGCCCGACACGGCGGCACGCCCGACACGGCGGCACGCCCGACACGGCGGTGCCGCACGGGTCTCACGCCCGTGCGGCACCGCCGTCGGTCCGGTTCAGCGATCCGCGTCCAAGGGCTCCAGGTCCTCGTCGCCGTCCAGGTCGAGATCGTCCTCAAGATCGTCGCCGTCGGCCTCATCGTCCTCGGCGTCTTTGTTGTCCTCGTCGTCCTCGGCGTCCTCGTCGTCGAAGACGGCGCTGACGTCGAAGCGGCAGACCACCCGCTCCGGATCGATCTGTTCGAACGGTGCCTCCAGCCACTCACCGGGGTCGGCGGGCTCGTCCGCGGCGGTCACCCACAGCGTCGAGTCGCCCTCCTCCAGGCCGAACTCCTTGTGCCTGGAGGCGATCTCGTCGGGTTCGAACTCCCCGAACAGGATCCCCAGCGCCCCGTGCACCGTGCCGGAGGCATCCGCGCCCGCGCCGTCCTCGTACTCCGCCGCTTCGACGCGCTCGGCCTGGGCCAGCAGCCGCTGCGGTTCCACCACGGCGTAGTCGCGGCGGATCAGCACGCTCAGGGCGTTCGGTTCCTCGGGTCCCGCGTACGGCGGCAGCGATTCATCCGTGCCGGGGATCTCGAAGGGCGTGACCTCGTCGTAACGGTCGTAGAGCAGCTCGTCGTAGGTCTCGGCGGCCGCCGCGAGCTGGTTGAACGCCTCGTAGACGGCCGGGTCGTCCTCACCCGACCTGCGTTCGACCGCGGCCAGGTGGCGGTCGAGCGCGGTCTTGACCGCCTCGGCGGCGGCGCGTACCTCGGCAGCGGTGGGCTGCGCAGCATCAGACATAGTGCAGACGCTATCCGTACCCGGCCCCAGCCCGCACAATAGATGCGATGCCGGAATACGAATTTGTCGACGTGTACGTTCCGCGCGGGGTGTCCCGGAAGGACGCGACACGTCTGCTGACGGACCATGCCGAGTACGGACACTGGGAGTTGGACCGACTGAGCCTGCTGCGCGACGGCAGCCGCAGGGTGCGATTGCGTCGGCGGATCATCCGCCAGGTGCGTGCCACGTGGTGAGACAGGGCACCTGAACGGAGCGGCCCCGCGTGGCGGGGCCGCTCCGTCTCACTCTCGTCCGCGCGTCACGCCGAGGCCCGCGCCTTGCGGTACAGCACCGCGCCGGCCAGCAGCGCGCCCGCGCTCAGGGGCAGTGCGACGCCGATCGGCAGGCCACTCCCGGTATGGGCGAGCTGTGCGGCGCCGCGGGGCTGCGTGACGGTGCTGCCGCCCTGCGGGCGGACGTGTGAGACGCCGGTGATCGGTGTTCCGCCGCCGGTGGCGGGCGGGGTGGTCGGCGTACCCGGGTGGCCGGGCGTACTCGGGTGGCCCGGGTTTCCGGGCGGGGTCGTTCCATGCCCGCCCCCCGGAGGCGTCCCATGGCCCCCGCCCGGAGGCGTTCCATGGCCGCCACCGGGCGGTCGGGTGGGATGGCCGCCGCCCGAGCCGCCGTTGGCGCAGTCGTTCCCGGTCGCGGCGTTGCCGGCCCCGATGACGTCGACGCTGTTGCCGCACACGTTGACCGGCACGTCGATCGGCACCTGAAGCGTGTTGCCTGAGCCCACGCCGGGCGAGCCCCCGGTGCCACCGTCCGCGTGCGCACCCCCCGAGCCGCCATGACCGCCCGAGCCGCCATGACCGCCCGAGCCGCCGTGACCGCCCGTGGCGCCCCCTTCGCCGTTGGCGCAGGCGTTGCCCACCGCGGGGTTGAGGACTCCGACGATGTTCACGGTGTTGCCGCAGACGTTCACCGGCACGTGCACAGGCACCTGGACGGTGTTGCCGGACAGCACGCCGGGCGAGTGCGCGGCGGTGCCGCCCGCTCCCGAGTCGGCGTGGGCGTATCCGCTCGCGGCGGCGAGCGCGCCGGTCGCCGCCGCCACGGTGATCAGGCCCTTGCGGGTGCCCTGTCGCATGGGTGAATCCCCCTGCCTTCGATTCTGTTCCGCTCTGTACTGGTCTGTACTGGTTTTCCCCGGTCTGCCGTTCCGCGGGGGATGCCGCGGGGCGGAAACCGGTCGGGCCCGGCGCGCCCGGGGCGCCGTCCCCCGCCCCCCCGAGGT
>NZ_JBSGBN010000003.1:148733-152736 GCF_053601275.1 Streptomyces sp. NPDC004752
CGGGGGGGGCTGCCGGTGGGCTTAATCGGGCCTCCCCCGGCGTGCTTCGCGCGCGCTCCGGGCCCGACGAGAGGACGCCCTCAATCAGGGAGTCGACGTCACTTGTTGACGCAGGTGTTGCCGAAGGCGGGGTTCAGCAGCCCGATCACCGAGATCGTGTTGCCGCAGACGTTCACCGGGACATGCACCGGAACCTGGATGACATTGCCGGAAACGACACCCGGGGAGTGCACGGCAGCACCCTGGGCACCGGAGTCGGCGACGGCGAGGCCCGCGCCCGCGAGAACCAGACCACCAGTGGCAGCCGCAGCAGCGACGACCTTCTTGAGCATTCTTCCTCCTTGTTGGCAAAAAGCGATCCCAGCTGCGGACCGCATCACGTGTAACGAGGAGGGAGTAATGGAGCTACGAGCGTATCGTCGGATTCACTCTTCCCAGTGGGCTCCGCACATGTGGCCGAATTCAGGACGCGTCGATGAACCGGTCGAGCACCCGCACACCGAACTTCAGGCCGTCCACCGGCACCCGCTCGTCGACACCGTGGAACATGCCCGCGAAGTCCAGCTCCGGGGGCAGCTTCAGGGGCGCGAAGCCGAACCCCCGGATGCCCAGGTCGTCGAAGGACTTGGCGTCCGTGCCGCCGGAGAGCATGTACGGGATCGCCTTGGCGGCCGGGTCCTCGGCGACCAGCGCGGACTGCATGGCCTCCACCAGCGCCCCGTCGAAGCCGGTCTCCACGGCCTTGTCGGAGTGCACGTCCTCCCGCCGCACCGTGGGCCCGAGGATCCGGTCGAGGTCGGCCAGGAACTCCTCCTCGAAGCCGGGCAGGAACCGCCCGTCGACGTGCGCGGTGGCCTCGCCCGGAATGACGTTGACCTTGTAGCCGGCGTTCAGCTGCGTGGGGTTGGCGGTGTTGCTCAGGGTCGCGCCGATGAGCTTGGCGATGCCACCCAGCTTGGCGAGCGTCGCCTCCATGTCCTCCGGGTCCAGCTCGGTGCCGAGCGCATCGCCCAGCTCGTCGAGGAAGGCCCGGGTGGTCTTGGTGACCCGTACCGGGAACCGGTGTCGGCCCACCCGGGCGACCGCCTCGGACAGCTCGGTGATCGCGTTGTCCCGGTGGATCATCGAACCGTGCCCGGCGGTGCCGGCCACGGTCAGCTTCATCCAGTGCATGCCCTTCTCGGCCGTCTGGATCAGATAGAGGCGGCGCTGCTCGTTCACGGTGAACGAGAAGCCGCCGACCTCGCTGATCGCCTCGGTCACGCCCTCGAACAGCCCGGGGTGGTGGTCGACCAGCCACCGGGCGCCGTAGGTGCCGCCGGCCTCCTCGTCGGCGAGGAAGGCGAGCACGATGTCCCGCGGCGGCCGTCGGCCGCTGCGCAGCCGGTCGCGCACGACGGCCAGCGTCATGGCGTCCATGTCCTTCATGTCCACGGCGCCGCGCCCCCAGACGCACCCGTCGGTGACCTCGCCGGCGAACGGGTGGTGGGTCCAGTCGTCGGCGTGGGCCGGTACGACGTCGAGGTGGCCGTGGATCAGCAGTGCGGGCCGGGACGGGTCCTCGCCCTCGATGCGGGCCACGGTCGAGGCGCGCCCCGGGTGCGACTCGAAGACGCTCGGTTCGAGGCCCACCTCGGCGAGCTTCTCGGCGACGTATTCGGCGGCCTTGCGCTCGCCCGGGCCCGAGTGGTCGCCGTAGTTGCTGGTGTCGATCTGGATCAGCTCACGGCAGAGGTCCACGACCTCGTCCTCGCCGGTGACGCCCCTGGCCGTGTCCGTCTCGCTCACGCTGCTTCCTCCCGCGCTGTCGCTGCTGGTGGTCCCCCTCATCCTCCCTCGCCGCGGCCTCGCCCCCAAGCCCCGCCCCGGCCCGTCACAGGGCGTTCACGCGGGACCAGGGGCGGGGACAGGGTGTGATCGGCCCTCCCTGAAAGCCTGGTAATGTTTCCCTCGTCGCTGCGGGGGAAGCCTGCGCGACGGACACCTTGTCCGGGTGGCGGAATGGCAGACGCGCTAGCTTGAGGTGCTAGTGCCCTTTATCGGGCGTGGGGGTTCAAGTCCCCCCTCGGACACCAGATAAAACCCCAGGTCACCTGGGGTTTTCTGCTTTTCTGAGTGAGGGCGTGACCAGTGGCCCAGCGAATCCCCAGTAGACCCCGTCCAGGGGCGGGAGTTTCGACGTGGGGAACTCTGCGGCCACCTCGCGGTAACGATGGACCAGTTCCGGCCGGCCTCCGGCCGAGGGCGGTCCGGCGGGACCGTAGTCGGTCCCGGACGCTCGTTCGCCGTGCTGTGGGCCATGTCTCGTCCGGTGTGCGGACCCCCAGATCACGGCGTCGCGGCCGGCTCTCCGGCGGCCCCCGAACGGACTACCCAAGTGGTCGGACAAGAGGGCGGACCCTAGCGTCGTACTAATATTTCCGGCTTGTTGTGGTGCTGGAGCCGGACAACCCCAGGCAGACCTGCGGGCCCGCCGGCGCCCCGGAGGCTTCCGGGAACGAGACGTGAGGACCGATGGCAGCCATAAGCGAGGGCGGTGCTCTCGGCCTGCTCGACGAGACGATCCACGCAGATAGCCATGCGGATGGCCACACAGTTGGCCATGCAGATGTCCGCGAAGACGTCCGTGAAGACGTCCGTGAAGACGTCCGCGGAGCGATCGGCGAAGGGAGTGCCGCCGGGGCCGGTGAGCGGTTCGGTGACCGGGCGCGGTTCTCCGCGGCCCCCGCCGCGCCGCCGCGCACGCTGATCGACGTCTTCGAGGCGACGGTGCGCTCGCATCCGGACGAACCCGCCCTGGACGACGGCACCGAGCAACTCACCTACCGTGCGCTGGCCGCGCGGGTCGAGCGGCTGCGGCGGCGGCTCGCGGGCGTCGGGATCGGGCTCGGGGACCGCGTGGGGGTGCGCGTCCCGTCGGGCACGAACGAGTTGTATGTGGCGATCCTGGCGGTGCTCGCGGCCGGTGCCGCCTATGTCCCCGTGGATGCCGAGGACCCGGACGAGCGGGCCGAGTTGGTGTTCGGGGAGGCCGGGGTGGGGGCCGTCGTCGGGGCCGGACACCGGATCACCGTCCACGGCTCCCGCGACGCCGCTGACGCCCCCGGCGCTCCGGCCGCGCGCCCCGGTGCCGGGCACGACGCGTGGATCATCTTCACCTCCGGCTCCACCGGGAAGCCCAAGGGCGTCGCCGTGACGCACCGCAGCGCCGCCGCGTTCGTGGACGCGGAGGCGGCCCTGTTCCTCGCCGACGAACCCGTCGGGCCGGGTGACCGGGTCATGGCGGGGCTGTCCGTGGCGTTCGACGCGTCCTGCGAGGAGATGTGGCTGGCCTGGCGGTACGGGGCCTGTCTGGTGCCCGTGCCCCGGTCGCAGGTCAGGAGCGGCGCGGACCTCGGGCCCTGGCTGATCGAGCAGGAGATCACCGTGGTGTCCACAGTGCCGACGCTGGCCGCGCTGTGGGAACCCGAGGCCCTGGGCGACGTACGGTTGCTGATCTTCGGCGGGGAGGCGTGCCCGCCCGAGCTGGCGCAGCGGCTGGTGACGGAGGGCCGCGAGGTGTGGAACACCTACGGGCCGACCGAGGCGACCGTCGTGGCCTGTGCGGCGCTGCTGACCGGCGGGGAGCCGGTGCGGATCGGGCTGCCTCTGGCCGGTTGGGAGCTGGCCGTCGTCGACGAGGCGGGCGAGCCGGTGCCGATGGGCGGCAGCGGGCAGTTGGTGATCGGCGGCGTGGGGCTCGCGCGCTATCTCGACGCGGAGAAGGACGCGGAGAAGTACGCGCCGCTCGCGTCGCTGGGCTGGGACCGTGCGTACCGCAGCGGGGACCTGGTGCGGGCGGATCCGGAGGGGCTGGTGTTCCTCGGGCGGGCCGACGAGCAGGTCAAGCTCGGCGGGCGGCGGATCGAGCTGGGTGAGGTGGACGCCGCGTTGCAGGCGCTGCCGGGCGTCGGGGGCGCCGCGGCCGCGGTGCGCACCGCACGCGGCGGCAACCAGCTCCTCG